>JBFLXF010000191.1:0-5351 GCA_040757515.1 Actinomycetota bacterium | reverse complement strand
TCACCGTCGAAGACCAGCTAGCCGAAGGCGATACGGTCGTCACCCGCTGGACAGCCCGGGGCACGCACCTGGGAGGGTTTCTCGGGCTTCCCCCCACCGGCAAGAGACTGAGGGTCAGCGGCATCGCGTTCGACCGCGTGATCGGGGGCAGGCTCGACGAAGCGTGGGTCGGCTACCACCCTTTCGCCGGACCAGCGCCCAAGGTCGCCCTCACGGGACAGGGGCTCGCCGCCGTGCACGCGGCCTTCCCGGATCTGCGCATGGCCGAGGCGGACAGCGTGCGTGAGGGAGAGAAGGCAGCCTTCCGCTGGGTGATGAGCGGCACGCATCGGGGAGAGTTCGCGGGCGCCACGCCCACCGGCAGGAGAATCGAGGCGATGGGGATGGACATCGTGCATATCCGCAACGGCGAGATACTCGAACACTGGGGCGAGTTCGACGCCATAGGTCTCCTGAGGAGACTGGGCGTGCTGCCCACCTGATTCCGGACGGCAAACGTGCCCATACACCCGGCGAATGCGAGGCGTGGGCCTCTGCCGAAACGAACCCTCCGGCCCGGCATTCCGGGAATGACGCCAGGTATCCGGTTAGAATAAAGAGACTTCAGAGGAGAGCAGGGTGGAGCCGGATCTTTCCAGGACGGAGCTAAGAGGGGTCGCGCAGAGACCCCCGGACGGGTCGCTCAGAGGCTTCCTGCTAGATCTCAAAAGCCTGATGAGCGTACAGGCTCTCCGGGTGACGATCCGGGAGTTCCAGCGCGACGACGCCCTGGGACTCGCGGCGCAACTTGCCTTCTTCCTGATTCTGGCGCTCTTCCCGTTCATCCTTGTGCTGGTCTCGCTGCTGGGAACCTTCGGTAGCGAGGAGTTCGCATCGAACGTTCTCGGCTACTTCCGGCAGGTCATGCCCGAAGACGCCTACACGCTCATCGAGCGCTACACGGAGGACGTCATCAGCGGACGGCGTCCGGCGCCGGGTCTGCTCTCGTTCGGTATCCTCTTCACGCTCTGGACCGCCTCTGGCGCCTTCGCAGCTCTCATCAACGCCCTCAACCGGGCCTACGACGTGCAGGAGACGCGTCCCTTCTGGAAGGTGCGCGGAATCGCGATCCTGATGACCCTCGGTCTCTCGATGCTCGTGCTCGCCGGAGTGCTGCTGCTGGTCTTCGGGCCGGTCATCGGAAAGGCGATAGCCCAGATCTTCGGGCTCGGGGAGCTCTTCCAGATCGTATGGAACGTCGTGCGCTGGCCCGTGGCCTTCTTGTTCTTGGTGCTCACCGTTGCCCTGCTCTACTACTTCGCCCCCGACGTCGACCAGCCATTCCGCTGGATCACGCCGGGCGGTCTGATCGGGGTGACACTCTGGGTGCTGGCGAGCGCCGCCTTCTCCGCCTATGTGAACAACTGGGGCTCCTACGATAAGACCTACGGCTCCATAGGCGTCGTGATAGTCCTGCTCCTCTACCTCTACATCTCCTCCCTGACCATCCTCTTCGGCGCTACGCTCAACGCCACTCTCGTCAGGATGAAGGAGGAGATCTCCGGCCAGCAGGTCCTCGAAGCTCAACCCGCAAACGAGAAGCCCGGGATCTTCGAGGGAGAAAATAAGGCTTAGACCTAAACCCTTTTCTGATATAATCCCGCACTCACGGAGGAGTGGCCGAGTGGTTTAAGGCGGCACCCTGCTAAGGTGTTATACCTCTTAACGGGGTATCGAGGGTTCGAATCCCTCCTCCTCCGCTCCCGAAGACCGCCGCGGAAGCGGCGGTCTTTCGTCTCCCGCGCAGCAAGAGAAAAGGGCCGGGGAGTTCTCCCGGCCCTTTTCTTCGACCCTTCTGAAGGGGGATGGACAGCCCGCCAGGACTTTTGGAAGGCCCCTCACGCGGTCGCTACTGTGCATCCCCCTTCATAGGCCCGAGCCACGCTTTACGCGCAGCGAACCTCCTGCAAGGGGATCGCTACATCATGCCGCGGAGCTCAGCGACCATGTCCAGGCCCTGCTGCTTGCACAGGTCCTTCGGACGCATGATGGCCTGCTCGTCCAGCAGGTTGCGGGTCCTGGCCTCCTTCTCGAGGTGACGCTCGATGACGTCGATGGCCCGGTCCACGTCCTCGCGGGTGTACTCGCGGGTCTTCTCGTGGGTGATCGTAACCGTCACTTGTCTTCACCTCCTTTCCGTAGCGTATTGGCGAACCTTGTAACACTTGGTCCACCCTGCTGCCCTCAGAGTAATCGGGTGCTATGGCCTTGTCAAGAACAATTTTCCGGCATTCTCCACAGCCGGTAGGCCGGGGTGCCGGCACCCTCTACGCTAACCCCGGACGAAAGCTCCGTCCGTAAGCCGGGCCACCACCGGAACGGCATCCTCGCGAAGACAGAACCAGACATCTTTGCCGTAACCGAGCCGATCGAGCCGGCGGGCGGCGCTGTTGCGCCGCAGGCGCCTTCGTGGTCCGCTCAGGTACGCCTCGACGACACGCTCAGCCCGAGCGTCGAGCCCGGCACCGCGCCGGCGCAGGCGATGCAGAATGGCCCCTGCGGCGGCTTCGTCCTCTGAGGAACGCCTCCCGCGCCAACCGCAGCCGATGACGACGACCTCCCTAAACCCTCCATCGGACAGGGCCTCGGCGGTGGCGCTCGCGTTGACGAAGGCCCCGGTAAACAACGCCGGAGCCGCCTCCGCAGCCTCCACGACCCGGGTGCCGTTGGTGGTTGAGACGACGACCAGCGAGCCGGGAGGGATCCGGGCTCTCAGCAGCTCTGTCGGCGAGTTGCCGAAGTCGAAGCCGGCGACCTTCGCGCTTCCCCGCTCCCCGACCCGCAGGGCCGCATCTACCGCAGCGGCCTCCTCTATGGAGGCGACGGGGACGACGCGGGCGCCCTTCGAGACGAGAACGGCTATGGTCGTGCTCGCCCGGAAAGCATCTACCACGACCACGGCAGCACCCGCACGCGCCGCAGCCTTCGCCCCGCTCTCCCCGCCCGCGTAGCGGGCTATCTCCACACTTCCCTCAGACACCGGGCGATTATACGCGCTAGACCGATCGCAAGAAAAAAGGGCGCCGCGACAGCGGCGCCCAAACACAACGTTCGGCCCCGGGCTAGCGACGAATCCGGAACAATACCGCACCGCCCGCGATCATCAGCAGCCCTCCGAGCAGGGCGCCGAGCGGCGCACCGCCGGTGTCCGGGAGCACGGTCAAGCCGGCTACCTTCTTCACAGGCTTTCCGGACGCGGCGGGCGCCTCGACCGAAGCCGCCGCCTGCTGAAGCTCCTCGACCTTCTCGGGGTTGAGGAAGATCTCGACCCGCCGCTCAACGGTGGAGCCGGGCGCGACCAGCTCCGCAGGCGGGGTCTCGACCCGTGAGGGCTCGGGCACCGGCGGCGGGGCAGCCGGCGCGGCCTCGACCGGCGGCGGAGCCTGGGCCGCCTGCGCTCCCGTGCCATACTGATCCGCCGTCGCGCTCTCGCTCGCATACTGATCCCCGGCAGCGTACTGATCGCCGGCGGCGTACTGGGCGTCTCCGGCCGATGGAACCTCCGGCGCAGCAGGCTGCCCGGCAGCCTGCGAGGTAGGCTGCTGCGCCTGTTGCGCCACGGGCGCAGACTGTGCGGGCTGCTCTGTGGCGGGCTGCTGCGCCGAACCCGCGCCGGAATACGGACCCTCCGGCGTAGAGGGAGAGGCCGTCTCGACGCTGACTACCGCCTCGCCTGCGGCGGTAAGACCGATATACTGCGCGGCGGCCTGAGAGAGGTCTATGTCGCGGCCGGCTATGAAAGGACCGCGGTCATTGATCCTCACAACTACCGAGCGGCCGTTGTAGGTCACGATCAGCTTCGTCCCGAACGGGAGAGTCCGATGCGCCGCCGTGTAGGCACTCGGATCGAACGGCTCGCCGCTGGCGGTCGTCGCACCTTCAAAACCGGGCCCGTACCATGAGGCGACCATCTGCTCCGCCTTCACCATCCCAGCAGCCACCAGCGAGGCGGCAAGACAGACACCGGACGTTAACATCAGCACCAGAAGCCTGCGCGGCAACGCGCCGGATGTGCCAGACAATGAATCCCCCCTCCAAAGGATTTTTCCAACCGGCCCCGAGACGCCCGAGGGCCGACCTGCGCCAGCTTACCAACGATCTCGTAAACGGATCAAGAGCAAACCGCAACATTTTCTTAACATCTTCGTAAAGCCTCTCTGGAATCTTGGTGTCGTTCATGCGGTGCGGCCTGAGAATTCTAGGTGTGGTGAGAGAAAGTTCGCGGCGGGCGGCTGTAGAATGTAGTAGTTATCTCTCTTGCAGTCCTGAATGCGAGGTACGAAAGAGGAGAAGATGAGGTATCGGGATCTCGGCGATACGGGCATAAGGGTCTCCGAGGTCGGCTTCGGGGTCTGGACGATCTCGACCGGCTGGTGGGGCGAGGTGGACGACGCGAGGTCGCTGCGCCTGCTCAGGCGGGCTTACGAGCTGGGCATCAACTACTTCGACACCGCAGACACCTACGGCTCCGGGAAGGGCGAGACCATCCTCGCCGACGCCTTCGGCGGGATGCGCGAGGAGGTCGTGATCTCGACTAAGATCGGCTACGACTTCTACAATCACACGAAGCGCCGTGGACAGCAGGAGCGCCCGCAAGACTGGTCCGAGGACTTCATCCGCTTCGCGCTGGAGCAGAGTCTCAGGCGACTCGGCACCGACTACGTGGACTTCCTACAGCTGCACAACGCCAAGATGGACGCCATCGAGAACGACCGGCTCTTCGAGCTGCTGGAGGAGTTCAAGCGAGAGGGCAAGATCAGAGCGTACGGCGTCGCCTTGGGACCGAAGATAGGGTGGCGCGAAGAGGGCGTGCGCGCGATGCGCGAGCGCGACATCGACGGGCTGCAGATGATCTACAACATCCTTGAGCAGGACCCGGGCCGAGACCTCATCGAGGCAGCCCGGGAGACGGACACCGGCCTCTTCGTCCGCGTCCCCCACTCCTCCGGGATGCTCGAAGGAAAGTACGACGAGAACACCACCTTCGCCAAGAACGACCACCGGCGTCACCGCCCGAAGGAGTGGCTCCTCGAAGGGCTCAGGAAGGTCGAGAAGCTGGACTTCCTTACCGACAGCGGCGAGCGTACATTGGGACAGGCCGCCCTCAAATTCATCCTCGCCTCCCCGGAGGTCGTCTCCACCCTCCCCAACATCTACGACGAAGACCAGCTCGAGGAGTTCGCCGCCGCTCCCGACACCCCGGACCTGACCGGAGAGGAACTGACCCGCATAGCGGAGCTCTACGAGAGCGACTTCGGGCTTAAGGCCT
This sequence comes from Actinomycetota bacterium, assembly GCA_040757515.1. Lineage (GTDB taxonomy): Bacteria > Actinomycetota > Rubrobacteria > Rubrobacterales > Rubrobacteraceae > JBFLXF01. Next base: position 43 of record JBFLXF010000191.1, on the reverse strand, counting down.
CGGGCGTCAGGCCATAAGCTTCGGGCGCCAGGGGGCGCGAGTG
>JBFLXF010000190.1:2669-5352 GCA_040757515.1 Actinomycetota bacterium | reverse complement strand
GGTATCCCCTACGAGCCCGTCAGGGGCGAGGCGGCCTTCTACGGTCCGAAGGCGGACTTCATGGCGAAGGACGTTCTTGGACGGGAGTGGCAGCTCTCGACCATCCAGGTAGACTTCATCCAGCCCGCTCGCCTCGGGTGTGAGTATGTCGGCGAGGATGGCGAGAAACACACGCCCGTCCTGCTGCACCGGGCCGTGACGGGCACGACCGAGCGCTTTATGGCCGTTCTCATCGAGCACTACGGAGGGGCGTTCCCGACCTGGCTCGCGCCGGTGCAGGCCGTCGTCATCCCCGTCGCCGACCGCCACCTCGACTATGCCCGCAAGGTGCAGAAGGTTCTGGGGGAGCAGAACCTTCGCGTCGAGGTAGATGACTCGCAGAACAGCATGCAGAAGAAGATTCGCGAGAACGCCCGGCAGAAGATCCCGTATCTGCTCATCGTCGGCGACGCCGAGGCGGGGGAGGGGACAGTCAACGTCCGGCGGCGCGGCACCAGAGAGCAGGAGGCGGCGGCGCTCGAAGAGTTCGCCCGGAGGGTATCGCGGGAGGTCGCCGAGCGGCGCTCCGTGTAGACAGGGGTTTCGGGCGAAAGTATAATGAGAGACGTAGGTTGGGTTCCGTGTTCGTTCGACGCATCAGCAATCATGCGACGGACCTTCCAGCGGTCCCGGAGAAGCGACTTTTGAGAGGAGTGGTGCACAGTAGCGACTGAAGGAGAGCCGCGGATAAACGGTGAGATCCGGGCGCGCCAGGTGCGTCTGATCTCCGCCGACGGCGAACAGCTCGGCATCAAGCACATCCGCGAGGCGATGGAGCATGCCGAACGTCTGGACCTCGATCTCGTCGAGGTGGCCCCGAACGCCAACCCGCCGGTGGTCCGCCTCATGGACTACGGCAAGTACAAGTACCAGAAGGAGCAGGCCCGCAAGGCGGCCCGCCGCAAGCAGGTCAACGTCAACGTGCGGGAGATAAAGCTCCGGCCCAAGATCGGCGACCACGACTTCAACACCAAGCGCGGCCACGTCGAACGTTTCCTCAAGGGCGGCGACAAGGTGAAGGTTACGATCATGTTCCGCGGTCGGGAGGTGCAGCATCCGGAACTGGGGGAGAGGCTCCTCAGGAGGCTGGCCGAGGATCTGGCCGAGTACGGACGCGTCGAGAGCCAGCCGAACCTGGATGGACGAAACATGGTCATGGTGCTCGCTCCGAAGAAGGAGAAGGAGAGCAGAGAGGCCATCTCCGGCAGGCGCAGCAAGGAGAGGGCCGCCCGCTCCTGACATGCCACACATCCCTCTGATACACTAACGCGTCGTCAGGGGAAGCGAAGCGGCTTCTACTCCCGTGCCGCCAGCTTCCGGGCAGTCTTTGGAGCCAGAAAACGCGGAGGACGGACTATGCCCAAGATGAAGACCCACAAGGGCGCCGCCGGGCGCTTTGAGGTCAGGAAAAAGGGGGGGCTCCGGCGTCGCCGGGCGGGCCACAACCACATCCTGGAGAAGAAGACTTCCAGGCGCAAGCGCCGCCTGAACACCGAGACGTTCGTTCGCGGGGCGGACGAGAAGAGGATGAAGCGTCTTCTGGGGGTGAGGTAGCATGGCACGGGCGTCGCGCAGCGTCCACGCCCGCAAGAAGCGGCGCAAGGTTCTGGAGCAAGCGAAGGGCTACCGCGGGACCAAGCATAGCTCGTACAAGCGGGCCAAGGAGCAGGTCTGGAAGAGCGGCGTCTACGCCTACGAGGGCCGCAAACAGCGCAAGCGGGACTTCAGGGGACTCTGGATCCAGCGCATCAACGCCGCCGCCCGCGAGCACGGTCTCTCGTATTCGAAGTTTATCCACGGCGTCAGGCTCGCCGGGATAGAGCTCGACCGCAAGATCCTCGCCGACCTCGCGGCCACCGAGCCGGCCGCCTTCGCGGCGGTTGCGGCGCGGGCGAAGAATGCCCTGGAGAACCGCTCCGCCGGGATGGAGGCGTAGAAGGCTACGGAGGCATTCTCCGGCGACGGTGAGCCCGGGGATCTCCCCGAAGCGGGCGGCGAGGCTACACCGTAAGAAGTATCGTGAAGCCGAGCGGCTCTTTCTCGCTGAGGGTGCGAGCCTCGTCTCGGAGGCTACCGCTCCGCCGCTCCGTCTCTTCGAATCGCCGGAGGATGTGAGGCGTGTCTCGCAGATGAAGACCCCGACCGGACCGGTCGGGGTCTTTCCGTTTTTGGACGTCTGCGCAGAGGGATTGCTTTCACGGCGGCCCTTGATAGTTCTCCTGCACGCCGTGCAGGATCCGGGGAACGTGGGGACCGTGATCCGCTCCGCCCACGCCTTCGGGGCGGGCGTCGCCCTCTCCCGCGGTTGCGCCGACCTCTACAACCCCAAGACCGTGCGTGCCACCATGGGTTCCATCTTCCACGCGCCCATCGCCCGGGAGCTGGAGTCGGTCGAGTTCCTGCAACGCGCCCGCGACGCCGGTTTTGCAGCCATCGCGGCGGTGCCGGAGGGGGGCGGACGGCCGCGACAGGCACTATCGGGAAGACTAGTGATCTCGGTCGGTTCCGAGGGGGCCGGGCTTCCGACGGAGGTCGTCGGGGCGTGCGAGCGGCGGGTGACGATACCCTCGCAGGCGGCCTCGCTGAATGCTGCCGTTGCGGCCTCGATCCTGCTCTACGAGGCCGCCTCGCGTGTGCTACCATA
>JBFLXF010000190.1:0-2659 GCA_040757515.1 Actinomycetota bacterium | reverse complement strand
AGGCGGCCCGATGTCTGTCTCCGAGCGCATAGAGAGGCTGAAGGCGGAGGCTCTGGCTGCCGCCGCCGGCGCGGGCTCGACGGCCGCGCTGGAGGAGGCAAGGGTACGCTACCTCGGACGTTCGGCGGAGCTTACGGAGATCAAGAAGAGCATCGGGAAGCTTCCGCCCGAGGAGCGCAAGGAGATTGGCCGGGCCGCCAACGTGGCCTCGCGCGAGATCGAGAGCGCCCTTGGCGAGAGGGGCGAGGCGCTCGCCGCCGCCGAGCGCGAGGCGCGGCTGCGTGCGGAGGCCGTGGACGTGACGCTTCCCGGCACGCCGCTTCCCAGAGGGCACCTGCACCCCTCGCAGCGCATCATAGACGACGTAGTGGACTTCTTCGTCGGCTTGGGATATAGGGTGGCCGAGGGGCCGGAGGTCGAGACCGACTACTACAACTTCACGGCGCTCAATATCCCGCCGGAGCACCCGGCGCGCAGCGAACATGACACCTTCTTCCTCGACGAGGGGCTCGTTCTGAGGACGCACACCTCTCCGGTTCAGATCCGCACGATGCTCTCGCAGGAGCCGCCGGTCTACGTGGTCTGCCCCGGGCGGACCTACCGGCGCGACTCCGACCCGACCCACACCCCGATGTTCCACCAGATCGAGGGTCTCGCGGTCGACCGTGGCCTCACCCTCGGACACCTGAAGGGGACACTCGCGGCGATGGCGCGTCATGTCTTCGGGGAGGGGGCGAAGGTGAGGCTCAGGCCGGGCTACTTCCAGTTCACCGAGCCGAGCGTGGAGATGGACCTGAGCTGTTTCGTCTGCGGCGGGGAGGATCCGAACTGCAAGCTCTGCAAGGGCGCGGGCTGGCTGGAGATGCTTGGGGCGGGGATGGTGGACCCGGCGGTACTCGAGGAGGTCGGCTACGATCCGGAGGAGTACACCGGCTTTGCCTTCGGGATGGGGCCGGACCGGATGGCGATGGTCAAGTATGGCATCCCGGACCTCAGGCTCTTTTTCGAGGGCGACCTGCGTTTCCTGCGGCAGTTTTGAGAGTAGAAGGGTAGGGTCTCCTTGCGCGTTCCATTGAGCTGGCTCCGTGAGTACGTGGACTTCGATCTCTCGACCGACGAACTGGTGAACCTCATCTCCTTGCGCATGCAGGAGGTGGACGGCGTGGACAGGCTGGGGGTGCTGGACGGCGAGGTCGTTGTCGGGGAGGTGCGGGAGTTCGGGCCGCACCCGAACGCCGACCGCCTCTTTGTGGCGAAGGTAGATATCGGAGGGCGAGAGGTGCAGATCGTCGCCGGTGCAGGCAACCCCTATCCCGGAGCCAAAGTGCCCGTCGTTCTGCCGGGGAGCGTCATGGCCGACGGCTCGAAGCTCAGAAAGGCGAAGCTACGGGGACTCGAGTCCTACGGCATGATGATGAGCGAGCGGGAGCTTGGAATCTCGCCGGACCACGAAGGGATCCTGCTCCTCGACGACTCCTTCGAGGTCGGGCGGCCGGTCGCCGACTATTTCCCCACCGGGGAGACGGTGTTGGAGATAGACGTCTTCCCTAACCGCCCGGACCTGTGGGGCATGATCGGCGTCTCCCGCGAGCTGGCCGCCATTCTGCAGACCGACCACCGCGTCCCCGAACCTTCCTTCGAGGCCGGAGGGGCACCGACTTCGGAGTTCGGGCTTCGTGTAGAGGCGGAGGACCTCTGTCCGCGCTACGACCTGCGGCGCGTCTCCGGCGTCGCGCCCGGAAGGCGGGCGCCGCTCTGGATGCGCCGGCGCATCTACGCGGCGGGGATGCGACCCATCAGTGCCGTGGTGGATGCGACGAACTACGTAATGCTGGAGACCGGGCAGCCGATACATGCCTTCGACGCTGCGAAGGTGCACGGGGGGATCGTGGTACGCCGGGCGCGGGAGGGGGAGAGGATCACGCTCCTGGACGGCTCGACGCGCATCCTCGACCCGGAGATGCTGCTCATCGCCGACGAGGAGCGCGGGCTGGTCATCGCGGGCGTGATGGGGGCCGAGTACGCCGAGGTAAACGAGGAGACCTCCGATGTTCTCATCGAGGTCGCCACCTTCGACGGGACCAGCATTCTGCAGACCTCACAGCGGCTCGGCCTTCGCACCGACGCCTCGGGACGCTTCGAGCGCGGTCTCGACCCTAACATGGTCACCTTCGCGATGGATCGGGTGACCGCCTTGATCTCTTCACTCTGCGGTGGTGAGGTGGCGGGCGATACTCTGAGCCACTACCCTGAGCCCGCCGAACCCTGGAGCGTGCAGCTGCGGATAGAGCGCGCTGAGATGTTGCTCGGGATGCCGGTGGATCAGGAGGAGGCCGCCTCGCGCCTCTCGCGCCTTGGCCTCAAGGTCGAGAGGGAGGACGGTCGCCTCTCTACGACGGTCCCGACTTTCCGGCGCGATCTACTGAGGGAGGCCGATCTGATCGAAGAGGTCGGACGCCTCCTCGGGTTGGAGAAGGTTCCGGAGACGCTGCCGGGCATCCCGCAGCCCGGAGGCCTCACGCCTGCTCAGAGTAGGCTGAGGCATCTGCGGCGCGTTCTCGCCGATGCGGGCTTCGCCGAGGCGCTGACCTACCCGTTCGGACCGGACCGGTGGCTCGAGTCGCTCGGCGCGGACGATCGCAGCGGCGGCCGCGGCGAG
>JBFLXF010000189.1:0-5361 GCA_040757515.1 Actinomycetota bacterium | reverse complement strand
GAGCCCCTCGATCCCGGCCCGCTCAGCGGCCATGCGGGTCAGTGTGTTCTTCGCGACCATGAACTCCACGCCCGCCTCACGGCTGCGGCGCCTGAGATCGGTGCTCTGGGCTACGTTCATGCCCTGATAGTCCACCAGCACGGCCGAGCCGTCCCGCAACTTCTCCGCGAGCTCCTCTATGATCCGCGCCTTCTCTTCCCTGTTCACGCTCCTCCGCTCCTCTACAACGTTTCGAGACCCCGGGGCCGCAGAGGCACCCGGGGTCCGCGAGGGTTCCCAAGTTCTTACTCTCCGCGACCTCGGCCGGGGGCTCTCGCCTTTAAACTCGCGTCCCGGCTGTCTCAGGTCTTCTCTGTTTGTCGGGACCGGCAGACCTCCCGGTCCGGCCGGCAGATACTACTCCCTCTCCACTGCGGGGTCAACCTTGATGGACGGCCCCATCGTGGTGGTGATCGCCACGGACTTGAAGTAACGGCCCTTGACCGCCGCCGGGCGCACCCGCTGCAGCTCGTCGCGCAGCGCGAAGTAGTTCTCTACCAGGCTGTCCAGATCGAAGGACTTCTTGCCGAGGACGCTATGGATCACTCCGTAGCGGTCCACCCGGTACTCGACCTTGCCGCGCTTGATCTCCTCGACCGCCCGGCCGACGTCCATAGTGACCGTCCCGCTCTTGGGGTTCGGCATAAGGCCGCGCGGACCCAGGATCTGGCCGAGCCGCCCCACAATGCTCATCTGATCCGGCGTCGCCACCGCCACGTCGAAGTCCACGAAACCCTCGTCCCGCACGCGGGCGGCGAGGTCCTCAGAGCCCACGATGTCCGCTCCGGCCTCCTCGGCCTCCCGCGCCTTCTCCCCGACGGCGAAGACGGCCACCCGGCGCGTCTTGCCCGTGCCGTTCGGCAGCATCAAGGTACCGCGCACCATCTGGTCGGCCCGGCGCGGGTCCACGTTCAGGTGGATGTGCGCCTCTACCGTCTCGTCGAAGTTCGCCCCCTCGAGCGCCTTCAAGAGCTCCAGCGCCTCGCGCGGCGAGTAGAGGCGCTCATGGTCTATCTTGGCCTTCTGCTCCAGCAGCTTCCTACCCATCGACAGTAATCCCCATGCTCCGGGCCGTACCCTCGACGATCTTCGTAGCTCCCTCCAGATCGGAGGCGTTGAGGTCCGGCATCTTCGTCCTGGCTATCTCCTCGACCTGCGCGCGGCTTACGGTGCCGACCTTCTGGCGGTTCGGCTCCCCGCTGCCCTTCTCCAGACCGGCGGCCTGCTTCAACAGGAACGCCGCCGGTGGCGTCTTCGTCACGAACGTGAACGAGCGGTCCTCGTAGACCGTGATCTCCACCGGGATTATCTGGCCCATCTGGTCCCGCGTGGCGTCGTTGAACTGGCGCACGAACTCGCCGATGTTCACCTGCGCCTGACCCAGCGCCGGTCCGACCGGCGGCGCCGGGTTGGCCTGGCCGCCCGTGATCTGCAACTTCAGCTTGCGCGCAACGCGCTTCCCGCGCCCTCTGCCCATTACAACACCTCTCTCGCTTTTAGAGCTTCGCTACCTGGTTGAAGGAGAGCTCCACAGGAGTCTCGCGCCCGAAGATCGAGACCAGCACCTTCAGCTTCGACTGGTCCACGTTTATGTCCGAGATCGCGCCGGTAAAGTCCGAGAGCGGCCCGCTGATGACCTTGACCGTCTCCCCGATCTGGTAGTCCACCGTCGTCTTGACCTTCTCCGGAGCCTTCGTCTCGCCCGGGTGCAAGAGGCGCTCCACCTCGGCACGGCTCAGAGGGATAGGCTTCTCCCCCGCGCCCACGATCTGGGTCACGCCCGGCGTCTGCCGGATCAGACGCCACGTGTCGTCGTTCATGTCCACGTTCACCAGGATGTAGCCCGGGAACTGGCGCTGGACGGTCGGCACCTTCTTGCCGTCCTTTATCTCGACGACCTGCTCCGTCGGGATCTTTATCTCCCCGAAGTACCGTCCCAGGCCGAGCGACTCGATCCGCCGCTCCAGCGTCGTGCGGACCTTATTCTCATGTCCGGAGTATGTGTTGACGACGTACCACTTCTTCAAGACGTAAAGCCCCCGTTACGGTGCAAAGATGAGACGCGCCAGCGTGTTAAAAACGAGATCCCAGGCGTAGACGTACACACCCAGCACGAACACGATGATCAAAACCACCGCCGTGCTCTGGCGGAGCTGGTCCCGATCCGGCCAGCTCACCCGCTTGAGTTCGCCCTGAACGTCCCGGGCGAACTGTCGGGGACCGGCGGCGAAGCCTCTCTTCTGTTTCTGCTGGGTCTTGGTGCCGCTCCTTTTGGCCGCGACAGACCCGCGCTTCTTACTCATCGCTTCCTCGCCTGACTCTACCTACGGAGCAGGGCAGGAGGGACTCGAACCCCCGACCTGCGGTTTTGGAGACCGCTGCTCTACCAACTGAGCTACTGCCCTCTGCCCGGCTTATTCTACCGGGTCTCCCGGTGAATCGTGTGTCTCCGATCCCACGGGCAATACTTCCTTAACTGGATGCGGTCCGGCGTGTTGCGCCGGTTCTTGCGCGTGTGGTAGTTCCGGCGCTTGCACTCTTCGCAAGCCAGCGTCACCAATTGTCTCACATCCTACCTCCAGATCACGGGGGCGAAGCGCCGACGCCCCGCCCCCCGCCATTCACCTACTCCAGGATCTCGGTGACGACGCCGGCACCAACGGTCCTGCCGCCCTCCCTTATGGCGAAGTTCAAACCCTCGTCCATAGCTATCGGAGAGATCAACTCCACCTCCATCACCGTGTTGTCCCCCGGCATCACCATCTCTACCCCCTCCTCAAGACGGATCTCACCCGTCACATCCGTCGTGCGGAAGTAGAACTGCGGCCGGTAGTTGGAAAAGAACGGCGTGTGGCGCCCTCCCTCCTCCTTGGAGAGAACATACACCTCAGCCTTAAACCGCGTGTGCGGCGTTATGGTCCCCGGCTTGGCCAACACCTGCCCGCGCTCTATCTCATCGCGCTTTATCCCCCGAAGCAGCGCCCCTATGTTGTCGCCAGCCTGCGCCTCGTCCATCGACTTGTTGAACATCTCTATGCCCGTCACAACCGTCTTGCGCGTCGGACGAATCCCAACTATCTCCACCTCTTCGTTGAGGCGCAGCCTCCCCTGCTCAACACGCCCGGTGGCTACAGTGCCCCTCCCCTGAATCGTGAACACATCCTCCACCGCCAGCAAAAACGGCTTGTCCACATCCCTCTGGGGCTCGGGAATGTACTCATCAAGCGCCTCCAGCAGCCTCAACACAGCCTGCTCGCCGTACTCGCCCTCATCCCCCTCAAGGGCCTGCAAAGCACTGCCCGTTATCACCGGAACCTCATCTCCAGGGAACTCATACTCAGAGAGCAGCTCCCTGACCTCCATCTCCACAAGCTCCAAAAGCTCCGGATCATCAACCATGTCGGCCTTGTTCAAAAACACCACTATGTAGGGCACCCCAACCTGGCGGGCCAAAAGAATGTGCTCGCGCGTCTGGGGCATGGGACCATCGGCCGCGCTGACCACCAAAATCGCCCCATCCATCTGCGCAGCGCCCGTGATCATGTTCTTTACGTAGTCGGCGTGCCCCGGACAGTCCACGTGAGCGTAGTGCCTGTTCTTTGTGGCGTACTCCTGGTGGCTGGTGGCGATCGTAATCCCCCGCTGCTTCTCCTCAGGAGCGTTGTCTATCTGGTCAAAGGCCACCTCCCGGTTTGCCGGGTCGTCGGGGACGTGCTTGGCCAGAACCTTGGTGATGGCCGCAGTGAGGGTCGTCTTGCCGTGGTCCACATGCCCTATGGTGCCCACGTTCAGGTGCGGCTTGGTCCTCTCGAATCTCCCTCTGGACATCGGTGAAGGTTCCTTTCTCATCTACGACTCGTCGAGACCGGAAGTAGCGGTGGCAGGACTCGAACCTGCGACACGCGGATTATGATTCCGCTGCTCTAACCAACTGAGCTACACCGCCACATCCCACACACCGGAGACCCCGGACCGCCGTCCCGCGTCCCCGAGAGCCCCCGACCGGACTTGAACCGGTGACCCCTTCCTTACCATGGAAGTGCTCTACCGACTGAGCTACAGGGGCATATTCCGTTTATGGGGGCGGGAGGATTCGAACCTCCGTAGGCGATAGCCGGCAGATTTACAGTCTGCTCCCTTTGGCCGCTCGGGCACACCCCCGGCCACGCCCCCGCTCACGGAGCGCGCCGGATATGGTAACAGAGAACGCCGGCTTTTCAATAGAGCCCGGGAAGGGATTCGAACCCCCGACCGGCCGCTTACAAGGCGGCTGCTCTACCACTGAGCTACCCGGGCATCGGAGCGATCGGCGACCAGCACTCAGGCGTCAGCCTTTACCTCTAGACCCGCCATCGCCACACGAATAACCGCGCCTCTATTCTAGCAAGCCAGGGCTCTACGCTGGCCGTCTCACCAGGGCGTCTCTTCTGACGGCTGAAACCGATAGCTACTCGGCTTGGCGCCGGATCTCTTCGAGCTTCCTCAGCGTCTCCGGCGAGAGATGGTCGCCGATGCGGGAGCGACGCGGGGGCTTTGGGCTGCGTGAGACGGCCGGTAGCTCGTCGAGCAGAACCTCGAACTCGCGCGGGGCAGCGCGAGAGGCACCCTCGGCGAGCGTGGTGCGCTGGAGGGCGAAGTCCGCCGTGTAGACGGTGAACGAGCCTTCGAGGTCGCGCAGGAGGCGTTCGATCACGTCGTCCGCCGACTCGTTCGGGGCGCTATAGATCACTCGCACCGCTCCCCCGGCCAGGCTCTCCACGCGCTCGGGCTCGGGGCTGCGGTGCGCGTCGAAGACGACGATGAGCCTGCGTCCGGTCCAGCCTGCGGCCTTGAGGGCATCGTTTATGAGCAACTCCCTCGCCGCATCGAAGCTCTTCGCCCGACGGTAGCGCTCCAGCGCGCCGATCAGATTGTATCCGTCCAGGATCAGGTACGGGGCCATCCCCGCTGCCTCCGCGCCTCATACAGCAAGACCGCAGCGGCCACGGAGACGTTGAGCGACTCCACCGCGCCGAGCATCGGGATGGAGACCGCTCCGTCACAGCCCTCTCTGACGAGCCGCCTCACCCCTCGTCCCTCGCTCCCCAATACCAGCGCGACCGGGCCCGACAGATCCACCTCCGTATAGAGCGTTCCTCCCCCGCCCTCGGCAGCGTAGATCCAGCACCCGGCCTCCTTAAGGCGCTCCAGGGCGCGGCGCAGGTTAGTGACCCGCGCCACCCGGACATGCTCGCTCGCCCCCGCGCTCGCCTTCACCGACGCTAGGTTGACCCCGGCGGAGCGGTCCTTCGGCACCACCACCCCGCTCGCCCCGGCCCCGTC
>JBFLXF010000188.1:0-5379 GCA_040757515.1 Actinomycetota bacterium | reverse complement strand
GAGCGCCGCGCGTTCACGCTCGCTCTGGGGCGCCAGCCGGCCCTGCATGTCGCCGCCGAGACAGCCGGCGGCGCACGCCGTGATCACGCCCTCGGGCGTGCCGCCGATCCCCATCAGCACGTCCACCTCTCCGCCGGGCAGGAGGGCTTCGAGGGACCCTGCAACATCCCCATCTGGCGGGGTGATCACCGAGGCGCCGAGACCGCGAATGCGCTCTATGAGCTTCTGGTGACGGGGTTTGTCCATCACGAAGACCCGCAGCTCGTAGGGCTTCCGGCCCAGCGCGTCGGCCACGTTCCTCAGGTTCTCCTCCGCTCCGAGCCGGAGGTCTATCGCGCCCTTCGCCCGGGGCCCGACCACGATCTTCTCCATGTAGAAGCCAGGGCCGGGAGACCACAGGGCTCCGCGCCCGGAGGCGGCGATGACCGAGACGGCCCCGGCCAGTCCCCGCGCCGTGAACTTTGTCCCCTCCAGGGGGTCGACCGCCACATCGTACCGCGGCTCTCCGCCGGCCCCGAACGTCTCCCCGTTGTAGAGCATCGGGGCCTCGTCCTTCTCTCCTTCTCCGATGACGATCGTCCCCTCGCCCGGGGCCGCCCGGAGCGCCTGCCGCATCGCGTCGACCGCGGCCCGGTCGGCCGCCTTGTTGTCTCCCCTCCCGAAGTGCTCCTGGCAGGCGAGCGCCGCGGCCCTGGTAGCCTCCAGCAGCGGCAGCGTGAGTACCTGGCTCAACTCACCGTATGCGCTCTCGCTGTTGGCGGTTTCCGTGTCCATCCGGTATCACCCCAGCCCGTCAGTCCGGGTCCTGGATCCACTCGTCGTCCAGGTGCTCGAAGTAGTGGTGCAGCGCCTCTATGTCGTAGGTAACCAGCTCATCTCCCTCCCAGGTGGCGCCCAGCATCTCGGCCCGCGCCGGGTCGTCCAGGCCCTCCGGCTCGGCCCCGGTCCACTGAAAGCCGGACCAGCTGCCGGGCTTGACGCGCCCCAGAACCACCCGCTCGCCCTTCACCGCTCCCCGGCCGGGACGCTGTTCTTGTAGAAGCCGCCCTCGAAGACCCGGCTGGCCAGGATGTCCTCGGCCTCTATGGTCACCAGGTCCTTCTTGGTGAGCCTCCGGCCTCTACGGGCAGCCTCGTACAGCCGGACGGCCTGCCGCATCCTGGCCCGGTCCAGGGCGTTGCGCACGCTGCGGCCGTTGGCGAACCTCGGCTGCTTCTTGCGCTCCCCGAGGTACTCCTGGAAGGCCTGCACGGCGTCCTCGGAGAACCGGTAGCGCTGCTGCTCGACCATCAGATGGGCTATGTCCATCAACTCGTCCAGGTCGTAGTCGGGGAAGTTGATGTGGTGGGCGATGCGCGAGGAGAGGCCGGGCACGTCGTGGAAGAAGCGGTCCATGTGGTCCTTGTAGCCGGCCATGATGACGACCAGGTCCTCCCGGCTGTTCTCCATGACCTCGAGCAGGATCTCCACGGTCTCCTGGCCGTAGTCCCGCTCGTTGTCCACCCGGTAGATGTGGTACGCCTCGTCGATGAACAGCACCCCGCCCATCGCCCGCTTGATGACCTCCCGGGTCTTGGGCGCGGTGTGCCCGACGTACTGGCCCACAAGGTCGTCGCGGCCGACGCTGACCAGGTGTCCCTTGCGCACGTACCCGAGGGAGTAGAGGATCTGGCCCATCTTGCGCGCCACGGTGGTCTTGCCGGTGCCGGGGTTGCCGGTGAAGACCATGTGCAGCGTCGGGGGATCGGCCTCCAGGTTGAGCAGCCGCCTCAGCCGGTCCACGACCAGAAGCGAGGCGATCTCCCTTATGCGGCCCTTCACCTCCTGCAGCGCCACGAGCTCGCGGTCGAGACCTTCGAGCACCTCCTCAATGCGCGAGTCGCCGACCACGTGCTCGACGTCCACCTCGGTTTCGTCCGGGATCTCGCGCAGAGGATCGTCCACGCCCCGGAACCGCTCGTCGGCCTGCGTACGCCCGAAGCGTTTCGCAACGTCCTCCCCGAGACCCGGACCGGCCGGGGGCGGGGCGGGGGGAGACCCCTCCCGCCCCGACCAGCCGAGCCCCTTCGTCACCATGGCCGGAGAGACTTCGCGGGAGTCGTCCATCTACTCCCTCCCGTTCCGGTACCGGTCCCCGTGCGGGAGATCCGCCGCGTAGGGGTGGATTGTGTAGCGGATCGAGCGGTCCCGCGCCTCCTGGCGGTCGAGCCGGAAGCCGGGCTCGTGCGGCGGCCGGTTCACGAGGAACTGCAGCGCCGTGGTCATCTTGGTGAGCGCGGGGTTGTAGAGGCTCACCCGGATGTAGTGCTCCGGGAAGGCCTCCCGGCAGCGCTTCACCTCGTGCAGGGCCGCCGCCGGGTCCTCAATGTCGAACATGGGCATACCCCACATCTCCCAGTAGACGTTCCTGGGGTGAGGGTCGTCGGTGAACTCGATGGCCACGGCCCACCCGTTGTCTATGCCGTACTGGATCTGGGCCTTTATCTCCTCGTCCGTGAGGTCCGGCAGGTAGGAGAACGTTCCCTGCGTAATGTGGAGTCCTGTGCTCATCTCACTCTCCTTTCGGGATCAGGACTCGGTCGGGGTAGCGATGACGTCCGGGGTATCGGTCGACTCGAATTCGAAAGTCACATCGCCCCACACGTCCAGCGCCGAGGCGAGCTCCGGCGAGCTCTTGGCAGCGGCCTTGAGGATGTCCGGTCCCTCGCGCAGGAAGTCCCGCCCCTCGTTGCGGGCCTTGATCATGGCCTCGGTGGCCACGCGGTTGGCCGCGGCCCCGGCCGCGATGCCCATCGGGTGCCCGATGGTGCCGCCGCCGAACTGCAAGACGGTGTCCTCGCCCAGATAGTGCAGAAGCTGGTGCATCTGGCCCGCGTGGATGCCGCCCGAGGCCACCGGCATCACGCCCGGCAGGTGGATCCAGTCCTGGTCGAAATAGTGACCGAGCGCCGGGTCGGCCGGGTTGAAGTCCTCGCGGCAGGTGTTGTAGTAGCCGCGGACCGAACCGGGATCCCCTTCCAGCTTGCCTACCACGGTGCCGGCGTGGATGTGGTCTACCCCGATCATGCGGCACCACTTGGCCAGCACCCGGAAGTTGATCCCGTGGTTCTTCTGGCGGGTGTAGGTGCTGTGCCCGGCCCGGTGCAGGTGCAGGATCATGCTGTTCTCCCGCGCCCACCTGGACATCGAGCCCATCGCGGTGAAGCCGATCGTCAGGTCGATCATGATGATGACCGACCCGAGCTCCTTGGCGAACTCGGCCCGCTCGTACATCTCCTCCATCGTGGCCGCCGTGACGTTGAGGTAGTGGCCCTTTATCTCCCCGGTCTGCTCTATGGCCCGGTTTACGGCCTCAATGCAGTACAGATACCGGTCGCGCCACCGGTTGAAGGGCTGGGAGTTGGTGTTCTCGTCGTCCTTGGTGAAGTCCAGCCCGCCCTTGAGGGCCTCATACACGACCCGCCCGTAGTTGCGGGCCGAGAGCCCGAGCTTGGGCTTTATGGTCGCCCCCAAGAGCGGTCGGCCGTACTTGTTGAGCATCTCGCGCTCCACCACGATCCCGTGCGGCGGCCCCTGGAAGGTCTTCAGATACTGGGTGGGAATCCGCAGATCCTCAAGCCGCAGCGCCTTGACCGCCTTGAACCCGAAGACGTTGCCGATGATCGAGGAGGCGATGTTCGGGACCGAGCCCTCCTCGAAGAGGTCCAGCTTGTACGCTATGTAAGCTATGTACTGCTGCGGCTGCGTCCCGGGTACCGGCACCACCTTGTAGCACTTGCCCTGGTAGTTGTCGTAGGCGGTGAGCATGTCGGTCCATACCACGGTCCACGTGGCCGTAGAGGACTCACCGGCCACCGCAGCCCCGGCCTCCTCAGGCTCCACCCCAGATTGCGGGGTTATCCTGAAGGCCGCCAGAACATCCGTCTCCTCCGGCTCGTAGTCCGGCCGCCAGTAGCCCATCTCCTTGTACGGGATAACCCCCGCCTTCTTGTAGCGCTCCGCCCCCTTCAGCGTCTCCGCCACGGCCCTTCTTCCTCCTTGGTGCGGCTTGTACGACTTCTTGCATTAATCACCCTATACGAGCACCGCACGTGATACAAATTAAAAATTCGATGTATTACTTAGGTATTTGGCTATATCCGCCCTGCGGAGCGTTACGGCCGGCTCTTGAGGATCCGGACCTCATGCTGTCCGGCGGCAACGGCGGCGCGGGCCAGGCCGACGAAGAGGCCGGTCTCTATAGCGCCGGGGATGCGCTTTATCTCTGCTTCGAGCGCTTGGGGGTCCCGGATGGGGCCGAACGCGCAGTCTATGGTGTAGTGGCCGCCGTCCGTGAGCGCCGGTCTGCCGTTCTCCAGCCTCAGCGCGGGCTCACAGCCGAGGGAGGACAGAGCCTTGAGGGTGGCTTCCCAGCCGAAGGGCTCCGTCTCCACGGGCAGTACCCCGCGTCCCAGTTCCTCGACCAGCTTGGAGCTATCGGCTACAACGACGAGGCCTTCTATGGAGGCATGGGCGACGATCTTCTCCCTCAGGAGGGCGCCGCCCAGCCCCTTGATGAGCGCGAGGCCCGGACCGATCTCATCCGCGCCGTCGATGACCAGGTCGGGCGCGTCCTTCGAAAGGCTGGTGAGCGGTATGCCTGCCCGCCGCGCGAGGCCGGCGGTCGCCCCGGAAGTCGGCACTCCCTTTATGCCGCTCAACACTCCACGCGAGAGCAGCTCCCCAATCCTCCGCACCGCCCACGCCGCCGTCGAGCCGGTCCCGAGCCCCACCACCATCCCGTCCTCCACGTATTCTTCCACCGCCCGCTCGGCGGCGGCCCGTTTGAGATCCTCCATCGCCTTCCTCCGTGCCTCTCGAAGACCGTGCCAGACACGCTACACCACCCCGCACTTTTCACCCATCAAATTTACGATGTTAGACTTAAGCGCATGGCTATAACGGTTGCGCAGCTCCGGACGTTTCTGGCGGTGGAGCAGGCCGGTTCGATCAAGGGCGCTGCGGCGCAGCTGGTGGTCACGCAGCCTTCTGTATCGGGGGCGATCTCGGCTCTGGAGAAGGAGATCGGGGTCAAGCTGGTCGAGCGCCGGGGGCGGGGCATCCAGCTCACCAAGGCCGGCGCCGCGTTCGCCCCCTTCGCTTCGCGCACGCTAAAGCTGCTGGAGGAGGGAAGGACGGCTGCACTGGACGCCGCCGACCCGGACCGGCGGGAGCTGAAGATAGCGGCCGTCAACACCGCCGGCGAGTACCTGGTTCCTCCGCTGTTGCGCGTCTTCAGCCGATTGAACCCGCAGATAGCCATCCACGTGAAGATCAGCAACCGCGCGCGGGTCTTCCGCCAGGTCGAGATGCGCGAGGCGGACATCGGCATCGGTGGGA
>JBFLXF010000187.1:0-5379 GCA_040757515.1 Actinomycetota bacterium | reverse complement strand
AAGAGGCTCACGAGCGGACGGAAGACGGTGGATCGGGGAGCTTCGCTGTCGGCCGGGGAGGCCCGGGTGGCGGTGGAGAAGATCGAGTTCTTGCGGCTCCGGGCCACGACCTTGAGTCTCGGGGAGCCAAACGAAACGTTGAGTCCTGGATCACCTGGCAGTTTGCGTTGTACCTGTTTGTCTTGGGCGTGGTCTGTATGAATCTGGCTCCGCTTACGGGCCTTTGGTGGATAGTCCCGGTCATGGGTCTGGCTATGCCGATGGCGTTCGCCGCGCTCGACGGACGTCGCTTCGGGATGAGGGGATCTGGTAACAGAAGGTCTATGGAACGCGAGCTCCTGCGTGCCCTCGTCGAACAGGGCGAGCTTACTCCCGCCACGGCGGCGATGCGTACCTCGCTCACCGTGGACGAGGCGTCGAAGATGATCGAGGGGCTCGCCCGCAAGGGCCACCTGCGGGCGCGAGCGGAGGACGGCGTCGTATACTACGCCCTGCGCGGGCGTGAACGAGGCAAGACACCGGGGGAGGTATCCGCGCGTTCACAAGCGCGGTCCGGCGACGACACTCCGCTACGGCTCGACGAGCCTTTGAGCGAGCGGGAACTCGAGGTGTTGAACCACATCGCCTCGGGCAGCACTAATGCGGAGATCGCGCGCAAACTTTTCGTATCCGTCGGCACCGTAAAGAGCCACACGGGCAACATCTACCGCAAGCTGGACGCGCGCAACCGCGCCGAGGCCATCGCCCGTGCCCGCGAACTCAAGGTGCTACCGTAGGGGCCTACGCGCTGCCATGGGGAGGCGCCGCCTGCTGTCTCAACGCGCCGCTTGAGACGCCGGGTCGGAAGCTCGGTAGTTGGAGTCCGAGGTTGCGCTTCTTCGACCAGGACTGAGCCGGCCAACTCTTTTCTCTGTTCTCTTTCGAGGGCTCCGCGAGGGCGACCCCTGTCTTCTCGAATCGTCCCGTAGGGGGGTCTCATCTTCGGCGGGCCTGCCCGGCTGGCTGGAGGCTTGGCGACGGAGCTAAGCGGGAGAGGAGCACCTGCGAGGGGGTCTCTCGATGTCGGTATCCGGCAGCTTGCTGCGAGCGACGTGGTAGCTGACTCTCTCTGCGCGGGGCCATGCCGCATCCGGCTCCCCTGATACCGGAAAGGGAGCGTATCGGCCTCCGGGACAGCCGGATGAACCGACGAATCTGACCTTTGACCGATCCCGAACCTGCCTGTTGTCCGATGCCGCTGCGACCGGTTCAGCCGTACTTTGGCGATCGTAAGCACGATCGGCAAGGAGGCAGCCAGAGATGATTCGCGCAGGAGACACCATAGAGAACCCCGTAACCGGCGAGAGGGTGACGTTCCTGAAGACGTCCGCCGAGACGAACGGGGAGTATGTCCTGATCGAGACTACCGTTGACCCGGACGGCTCCGTCGCGGCCGAGCACCTCCACCCCTACCAGTCCGAGCGCTTCGAGATACTCGAGGGCGAGGTCGAGTTCAAGGTGGGCGGAGAGCTGTTCACGGCCGGAGCCGGCGACGTGGTTGTGATCGAACCCGGGACCGCCCACCACTTCCGCAACGTCGGAGAGGGAGAGGTCCGGTTCAGGTGCGAGGTGCGTCCGGCGCTTACCTTCGAGAGTTTCCTGGCGGCGATGTTCGGGCTCGCCGCCGACGGCAAGACTGACAAGAAAGGGTTGCCCAACCCCTTCCGGCTCGTGGTGATCATGGCTGAGCACTTCGATCTGGTCCGCCTTCCTTATGTGCCTGCGTGGGTGCAGAGAACGGGGCTCGTACTGGGGGCGCCGGTGGGAAGGTTGCTCGGCTACGAGCCTGCGTACCTCCCCCAGACGGAGCGACTGGATCTGGCCGCATAAGGCCGGAGAGCTGGATAGGTGGTCAGACCGATACAACCAGGAAGCAGCCGTCTTGAAAGTCAAGAGGATGGAACGTGAGTAGACCTCCAAACACTACGATCCCTCATCATGGCGTTGAGGATGGCGAGCAGCTTCCTCATGCACGCCACCAGGGCCACCTTCTTGGGCTTGCCCGAGGACACGAGCCTCTCGTAGAACTCCCGGATGAGCGGGTTGTGGCGGGAGGCTACCATGGCGCCCATGTAGAGGGCGGTCCTCACCCGGGCTCTTCCGCCCCACACCTCCCGCTTTCCTCTCATCTTGCCGGAGTCGCGGGCGAAGGGGGCGACGCCCACGAGGGCGGAGAGGCGCTTGTGGGTGAGGGTTCCCAACTCGGGGAGCTCGGCCAGCAGGGTGCGCGCGAGGGCGGGCCCGACGCCGGGCACGCTGCGCAGCAGCGCCTCGTTCTCGCGCCAAGTGGGGCTGGCTTCGATGGCCTCTTCGAGCTCGCGGTCGGTGCGCTTAAGCTCCTTCTCCAACCACCCAACGTGGGCGCGGATGCGCCTCTTGACGGGCTCGGAGACAGTCGCCGAGAGGCGGTTTCTCTCGGCGACGAGCATGACGATGAGCTGCCCGCGCCTGCCGAGGATCTCGCCCAAGAGCAGGGCTTCCTCGTCGGGCAACGCCCTCGGATCGGGCCGGACGGCTTCGGCGAAGCGCGCCAGGCTCTCGGCGTCGATCCTGTCGGTCTTGGCGAGGGT
Source organism: Actinomycetota bacterium (assembly GCA_040757515.1). Classification (GTDB taxonomy): domain Bacteria; phylum Actinomycetota; class Rubrobacteria; order Rubrobacterales; family Rubrobacteraceae; genus JBFLXF01. Next base: position 2,770 of record JBFLXF010000187.1, on the reverse strand, counting down.
GCCCGTCGCCTTGGCGAAGTCCCTCGCTTGGCGGGGGTTGACCACCGCGACGGGGACGCCCGAGGCGGCGAGGGACGCCGCTGCCGGGCGCTCGTAGCCGCCCGTAGACTCCAGGACCGCCAGCGCCACTCGCTCCCGGGCCAGCCGGGAAACGAGCTCCTCGATCCCCTCCGGGTCGTTGGCGACCGAGAAACGCCTGCCCTTCGGGCGCAAGGCGACGTCCAGGCGCCCCTTGGAGACGTCCACACCAGCGTAACGTTCGCCGTCGTGCGTGTTCATCGCGTCCCTCCTCCTTTCTCTGGGCCCGACCTCGCGGATACGGGCTTCGCGCGCTCGGGCGCGGCCCAGGCAGCCGTTCGGGCTCCTCCTTTCGAGAAGGGGCGCGACGACCGGAGCTTTCTTTCGGTCTCAAGGCGAATCCCGGACCAGGGTAGGGAACGGTCTGTCGCGCCCACATCGGCCGCAGTTTACGACCACAACCAAGATACGAGGTAGGGACACGATGAACGGCAGGAAGACGACCAACGGCGCGGGGCGCCCGTCCAGGAAGGAGTTTATCGGTCTGGGAGCAGCCTTTGGGCTGGCGTCCGCCGGAGCTCCGTTCCTCCTCTCTGCTTGCGGGAAAAAGGAGCAGGAGGTTCGGAAGGGACAAGAGATCGCCCGGGTGGCGGATCTAGCCCCAAGTTCCGCGCACGCCTTCTTCGACGCCGCCACCGGGAGCCCTGGCGTGCTGGTACGGCTCGAGAACGGGAATTTTGTGGCCTACTCGGCGGAGTGCACGCACCAGGGATGCATCGTTGCCTACAGGGACGAAGGCTATCTGGCATGTCCTTGCCACGGCTCCGTCTTCAGCCCATCGAAGGACGGAGAGGTCGTCTCCGGTCCGGCCAGGAACCCCCTGCCGCGGCTGCAAATCGAAGTTAGAGACGGCCGGATTTTTAGGGCTTGAGGGAGCGCAACATGTCTGAAAAGGGTATCGATCCTCGCTCTAGCGCTGACGGGGTCAGAGTGTCGGGGCAAGGGCTGCCGGCCCGGGTGCGGTGGGCGCGGACGGGCTACGCGCTTCTCGCCTCGGCGTTTCTCGCCTGCGTCGTCGTGCAGGTGTTCTTCGCCGGGCTGGGGGTCTTCGTCGCGCCGGAGAACTGGGCCTGGCACGCCAACTTCGTGCACCTCTTTGAGTGGCTGCTCCCGTTTATGATCCTCGCGGCTTTCCTCGGGCGGTTGCCGCGTGCGCTCAAGTGGCAGCCGGTCGGAATGCTCGCTCTGATTGCCCTGCAGTACACCACCGCCAACCTCGGCCGGGGCTTCGTGGCGGCGCTCCATCCGGTGGTCGCACTTCTCATCTTCTGGACGGCCATCGTGGCGGCTCGCGAGGCGTGGCGGTTCCTCTTGGGGAGCGCCGCTGCACGCGAAGAGGCGTCCTTAGGGTCTGCGAGCGCTCGCCGGTCCCGACGTCCGACATAACCAATATAATCCCCTGCGTGTTCTCGTTCGTGCGGCGTGCCATCTCAGAGACGCGAGCGGCCGTCTCCCGTCTGCGGAGGCTGGGGATATGGCTACTTCTCGCGTTGACCGCCGTGCAGGCGGTGCTCGTAGGGGTGCTGGTGGCGATGGCCGAGCTCAGGAAGCGCCGTCAGGGACCGAAGGAGGGCTTCCCGTGGGAGGATCTGCCCGAGGTAGAGCTGGAGTCCGGGGATCGGCTCAAGCTCTATACCTACGGCGTCGAACTCTACGAGTCGATGCTGGAAGAGATCGAGCGCGCCGAGGAGAGCATCTACGTGGGCACCTTCATCTGGAAGGGCGACGAGGTGGGCCGCCGCTTCGTGGAGGCGCTCGCCAGAAAGGCTCGGGAGGGCGTCAGGGTCTGCGCCATCTTCGACGGGCTCGCCAACGTCTTCGTGCCGCCCTCTTTCAAGCGGTTCCCGGAGGAGATCCACACGCTCCACTTCCGTCCCCTGTGGGGTCCGGTGAACCTCGCCGACCCGCGCAACGTCTTCCGCTACCACCGCCACATCATGAGCGTGGACGGGAGGGTAGCCTTTCTCGGCGGCTACAACATCGGGTCGCTGTACGCTACGGGATGGCGCGACACGCACGTGAGGGTGCGCGGCGTCATCGCCCGCGAGGTTGAGAACGACTTCGCCGACTTCTGGAACGCGCACCGCACCTCGGAGTTGCCTGAGCTGCCGCATGCCGGGGAGCGCTCCTGGGAGCCGCAGGTCACGCTCCACAGAAACGATCCGTACATGAGGATCTTTCCGATTAGGGCCGTCTATCTGGAGGCGATAGACAAGGCCAACGAGCGCGTCTACCTCACCCACGCCTACTTCGTGCCCGACCGCGCGATGCGCGCCGCGCTCGTCGCCGCCGCGAAGCGAGGCGTGGACGTGCAGGTCCTGGTCCCCGAGCACTCCAACCATGTAACCGCCGACTGGCTGTCGAGGCGGCACTTTCACGAGCTGCTCTCGGCGGGAGTCAGGATCTTCCGCTACAGGCACATCATGATCCACTCCAAGACCGCCACCATCGACGGTGTCTGGTCTACCGTGGGCTCTGCGAACATGGACCGCTTCTCGATGCTCGGCAACTATGAGACGAACATAGAGGTCTACTCCGGGCGCTTCGCCGCTCAGATGGAACGCATCTTCGAGCTGGACAAGACCAACGCCGTCGAGCTTACTCTCGAAGAGTGGGAGGCGCGCCCCCTGCCCGCCAAGATCGTAGAGCGCGTCCTTTCGACCTTGAGTCCGATGGTCTGAGAGGAGATGCG
>JBFLXF010000186.1:0-5439 GCA_040757515.1 Actinomycetota bacterium | reverse complement strand
TGCCGCAGGATACTGTGCCGTCCCAGGCCCGCCTCTCCGGCTACGGAGCGCACGTCGGCGAGGCGGACGCGGGAGCCGTTGATCCTGTACTCCGTCTCTCCGCCCCGCGTGATGCGCCGCGTCAGCGCGACCTCCCGATACGGAAGCGAGATCTCTCCGGAAGAATTGTCCAGGACCAGCGTGACCTCGGCGATATTCGAGGCGGGTAGCGTCTCGGAGCCCGCGAAGATCAGCTCGCTCATCGCCCCGGCCCGCAGAACGCCCGGGCTCTGTTCCCCGAGCGCGAAGAGAACCGCGTCGGTTATGTTGCTCTTACCGGAGCCGTTGGGCCCGACGATCGCGGTCACACCGCCCTCCAGCGGCATTCGCACGGGTCTGGCGAACGTCTTGAAGCCCTTGATGTATATGGCGGTGAGCACTACCGGAAAATCCTATGCGAGTAGCGGATGGGGATCAGGGGGCAGGAAGGCCAGGGTGCGTAGACGCGGGTGCCGGGCCTCGCGCGACTACGCCCCGACGTGCACCTCAACGGGAGATCGAGAGACCGGGCGGATGCCCAGGATCTCGACGGCGGCCCGGGCGGCGGCCTGCTCGCTCTCCTTTATGGAGCTTCCCTCGCCGGTCGCCACCTCCCTCCCATCTACGGAGACACCGGAGGTGAAGCGTGGCATGTGCGCGGGGCCCCGCTTGGAGAGCACGCGGTAGGTGGGACGCAGCCCGTCCGCCTGGAGCGTCTCCTGAAGGAGCGTCTTCCAGTCTCGAAGTTCGTCGGTGTTCACCTCGTTGGGATCGAAGATCTCGTCTATCGTCCGGCGTACGAGATCCTTGTCTATCAGGTAGGCCGCCCCGATGATCGCCTCGACCGTGTCCGCGAGCACCGAGTCGTTCATCACGGAGCTCTCGATAAGTTCCTCTATCCCTTCGCCGCGCCCCACCGCCGCAAGAAACGATTTCCTTACCAGGTGCGCCCGGATACGCGTCAGATCCCCCTCCAGAAGCTCCGGGTAGCCGTGGAATACAAGCTCTGCGACCCGGTGGTTCAGGACCGAGTCGCCCAGGAACTCGAGGCGACCGTTCGACTCATAGGGGTCGGCCACGCTCGGGTGCGTGAGGGCTCGCCGCCGCAGCGGCTCGGGCAGGATGGTTATGAGATCCTTTATAGACACCTCGTGCCCTATTCTACACCTTTGTGAAAGCCACCACGACGTTGTGGCCGCCGAAGCCCATCGAGTTGGAGATGGCGGCCTTGAGGTACGGAGCCTCCTGCGCCTGTGCGCCCACGTAGTTGAGCTCCTCGCAGTCCTCGGCGAGCTGCTCGAGGTTTATGGTGGGCGGCACCACTCCGTGTTTGAGGGCGAGAGCGCACATAATCCCCTCGGTCGCGCCGACGGCGCCGAAGGAGTGGCCGGTCATGGACTTCGTGGCGGAGACCAGGGCCTGCGGCACGGCGCGCTTTATCGCCCGCGTCTCCGGCCCGTCGCCGGTCGGGGTGGCGGTCGCGTGGGCGTTGACGTGCCCGACGTCCTCCGGCGTGAGGCCTGCATCCTCGAGGGCGAGCCGGATCGCCCGCTCCACGCCCCGGCCCTGCTCGTCGGGGGCGGTCACGTGGTAGGCATCGGTGGTACGCCCATAGCCTGCGACGGCGGCTATCGGCTCGGCGCCGCGACGGGCGGCGTGCTCCTCGCTCTCCAGGACGATTGCGCCCGCGCCCTAGCTCATCACGAAGCCGTCGCGCCCGGCATCGAAAGGACGGCTCGCGCGGTGCGGCTCGTCGTTGCGGCGGCTGACGGCGCGTATCGCGCAGAAGCCCGCCATCGAGAGAGGCGTGATCGGGGCCTCTGAGGAGCCGGCGATCACCACGTCGGCATCACCACGCCGGATCAGCTCCAGCCCCTCGGCGATCGCCTCGGCGCCGGTGGCGCAGGCGAGCACGGGGCACTGCGTCGGACCCGTAGCCCCGAGCATGATCGCGAGCTGCCCCGCGGCCATGTTCGGGACCATCATCGTGATCAGGAACGGGCTCACCCGCCCCGGGCCGCGTTCCTCGAGCACCCGGTACTCGCGCTCCCAGGTCGAGATGCCGCCGATGCCGCTCCCGATAACGATAGCGACCCGCTCCGGCCTCTCGCGTACGAGATCCACGATCCCGGCGTTCTCCGCCGCTTCCAGGCCCGCAGAGACACCGAACTGGCCGTAGCGGTCCATCCGGCGCGCCAGTTTCTTGGGCATGAAGTCCGTAGGGTCGAAGTCCGAGCACTCGCCCGCTATCCTCGACGGGAATGGGTCGGGATCGAAGAGCGTGATCTCTCCGATCCCGCTCTTCCCGTGCAGCGCCGCGTCCCAGAACTTCTCGACCCCGGTCCCGAGAGGCGTCACGGCCCCGGCGCCGGTGATGAGAGCGCGCCCCCTGCCTTTGGTGCGCCCTTCGGTCACGCGTTCTGGTGCTGCTCTACGTAGTCCACGGCCTGCTCGACCGTGGTGATCTTCTCGGCCTCTTCGTCCGGGATCTCCATCCCGAACTGCTCCTCAAGCTCCATGATGAGTTCCACGAGATCCAGGGAGTCCGCCTCCAGGTCCTCCCGGAACGAGGCCTCGGGGGTGACGTCGCTCTCATCGACCCCGAGCCTGTCGGCGGTGATCTCCTGAATCTTTGCCAGTATCTCTTCGCGATCCAAGGCTCTCCCCTCTCTTTGCGCGCCTCTACAGCCTACGTCCGTATCTTGGGATAGCGGGTAGTGTAGCGCAAATCTCCTACTGCATGGTCATTCCGCCGTCCACCGCTATGGTTTGGCCGGTTATGTATCCCGCGCCCTCGCCGCACAGGAAGGCGACCAACTCTGCCACCTCCTCCGCCTCTCCGAAACGTCCCATCGGCACCTGCGCCCGAATAGCCTCCTTGACATCCGCCGGCAGGCTCCCGGTAAGCTCGGTCTCGACGTAGCCCGGCGCGACGGCGTTCGCCGTGATCCCGCGTTGGGCAACCTCCCTTGCGACGCTCTTGGTAAACCCGATGATCCCGGCCTTCGACGCGGCGTAGTTGGCCTGCCCGGCGTTCCCGACGAGCCCGACGACCGAAGAGACGTTGACGATCCTGCCCCACCGCGCGCGCACCATCGGCCTCAGCGCCGCCCGCGTGCACAGGTAGGTGCCCTTTAGGTTGGTGGAGATCACATCGTCGAACTCGTCGTCTTTCATCCGCATCATGATGTTGTCGCGGGTGATGCCGGCGTTGTTCACGAGTATGTCCAGCCTGCCGAACGTCTCGCTCGCCGCCCCGAAGAGCGCCTTCACGTCCTCCGGCGATGCGACGTCTCCCTTCACCAACTCACACTTGGCACCGGCCTCGCGCACCGCCTCCGCGGTCTCCCTGGCCGCCTCGTCGTTCGAGCGATAGGAGACGACGACGTTCGCTCCCTCCCGGGCGAGCCGCAAGACGATCGCACGCCCGAGGCCGCGCCCGCCGCCGGTGACTATCGCCACCCTGCCCTCCTCGATCACCTGACCTCCCCCCTCTCGGTGAAGGCGAACATCAGCTCCGCCTCACAGACGCGCTCGCCGCCGACCGTCGCCCGGCCCGTGCCCCTCCCGGCGCGGCCCTTGAGGCGCCCGATCTCGACCTCCATCCGCAGTACGTCGCCCGGCAACACCTGCCGCCGGAACCTGACGCCGTCTATACCGGCGAAGAGGGCGAGCTTGTCTGCGTGCTCGCCGCCGGCCATCACCCCGACCGCTCCGACCTGAGCCATCGCCTCGATGATGAGAACTCCCGGCATCACCGGATAGTCGGGGAAGTGCCCCTGGAAGAACGGCTCGTTCTGGGAGACGCTCTTTATCCCGACGACCCGCACGCCCGGCTCCAGCTCCTCGACGCGGTCCACGAGCAAGAACGGGTAGCGGTGCGGAATGAGTCGCCGGATCTCCGCCGGTCCGAGCGGGGCCTTCACGCTAGCGCCTCCTCCGCCTTGCGGCCCTTGATGTTCATGCCGCGGAAGTCGCGCAGCATGCGCGTCAGCGTACCGTCCGCGCCGGCCTCGATTACCTCCTCCACCCCGAGCTCGGCGAACCGTTCGATCACGGCCACCCACCTGACCGGCGAGAGCATCTGGTTTCTCAGGGCCAGGCGCACGTCCTCCGCCACCGCGAGAACCGCCCCGTCCGTCGCACTGACCATCGGTATCCGGGGGTCATCGATCTCTACTTCGGAGAGCAGCCTGCCCATCGCGCGCGAGGCCTCCAGCATGAGCGGCGAGTGGAACGCCCCCGCCACTCCGAGCCGGACCTTGCGTCCCTTTATGCCCTCCGCCACCTTCTCCAGTGCCGCCACCTCCCCGGAGATGACCGTCTGGCGCGGGGTGTTAAAGTTGGCGGCGACCACCGTCCCGTCCGCCGACTCGACGGCCCGAGCCACCTCCATCGGATCGGTGCCGATAACGGCGATCATGCCGCCGGGATTCTCCCGCGATGCCTCGTTCATCAGGCGATCACGCTCGGCAACGAGCCGCACGCCGTCTTCCAGGCTCAGGCTGCCCGCCGCGTGGGCCGCCGCGTACTCCCCGAGCGAGTGCCCGGCAACGACGTCGGGCTCGATGCCGCGCTCCCTCAGCTCGTAGAGCAGGCTCACGGAGTTCGCGAAGACGGAGAGCTGGTACGGAACCTCCCCCTCGCCAACATGGTCCCGCACGGCCTCCCGGACCCCGCCGGAGACCTCGCCGCCTCCGCTCCCTTGACCCGGGAACACGATTGCACGCCGTATCTCCAAGCCTCCCCTCCTAGATCCTGTACAGGTTCGCCGCCCACGCCAGCCCGAACCCGAAGCCTACCGTGATTACATACCGCCCCGGCTCAAACTCCTCCCAAATATCCGGGTACGAGAGCGGGATGCTCGCCGCCGACGTGTTCCCGAAGCGGTCGAGGTTCATCACGATCCTGCCCTCCGGCACGTCCATCTTTCGTGCTGCTGCCTGTATTATGCGTGCATTTGCCTGGTGCGGGATGATGTATTGCACGTCGTCGAAGGTAATGTCGTTTCTGGAGATGAGTTTTTCGACCATCTCGGGGAAGACGCGGACGGCGAATTTGAAGACTTCGCGGCCGTTCTGGTAGAGCTTGTGGTCGTCGCCGGGGTGTCCGGCCCTGCCGAGTGGCGCTCCGGCCCCGTCGGCGCCGAGGATGTGATCCACGAAGCCCGAGACCCCGTCGCCGCGGTCGAGGACGACGGCCCCTGCTCCGTCGCCGAAGAGGACGGCGGTGGAGCGGTCGCTCTGGTCGACGATCTGGCTCATGGCGTCGGCCCCGACGAGGAGGACGCGGCCGGCGAGGCCGCCCTTGAGCATCGAGGCGGCTACGGACGCCCCGTAGGAGAACCCGGCGCAGGCGGCGGCCACATCCATCGCTCCCACGCCCCGCGCTCCGACCGCCTCGCCGACGAGGCAGGCGACG
>JBFLXF010000185.1:0-5447 GCA_040757515.1 Actinomycetota bacterium | reverse complement strand
TTCAACAAGCTCAAGAGCTTCAGGCGCATCGCCACCCGTTACGACCGGAAGGCGCTGTACTTTCGCTCTTTTCTCTACCTGGCAGCTTCTCTGTTATGGATGTGATCCAATTGTCGATTCACCCTAGGACGACAAATGAATATTAACGAAAAGTGGCGGCGCCTGGGCTGGCGGCATCCTTTGTGGGATTACGTTAGGTTCTATTCCGTCGTTCAAAGGCAGCGGAGAGATGTGCGGGAGGCGTGGAAAGAAAAACTGAGGAACAATTCGATGGAGATCGACGCCGGTCACGATCTTCCCGTGCCCGGCGAGCATGTCGAGCTGTTCTTCGAATACCTGTAGCATCGGGAAAGCGATTTTGCGGCGGCGACGGATATGCTGAGAACCGAGGAAGAGGCTTTGGCGTACTGTAGAAGTATTGGAGCCGAAGTCAGGAAGGTCAGGACACAGAGCCAGGATCACCACCAATCCTCCGCCGCGATGGTTGCAGCGGTTTCCTACATTGCCGGCGAGTACTGTCTGGAGTGCGACTTGACTTTCAATAAATCTCCTGACCGGCGGTGCGTATGGATGGTCAACAACCAGCTTCACGTCACGGCGCGAAACCTGGACGGCGCTATACCGTCCCTGGATTCTCCTAGGATGGTGTGGGAGATCAAAGAGTACTGGGGCAAGACCAAGGGTGGGAGCAAGATGAGCGACGCACTGTACGAATGCGCCCTGGTCGGTAGAGAGCTACGAGAGTTTGAAGATCGTTCCGGCGCGCAGCGTGTTGAACACACTGTTTTCCTGGACGGCAAAGACCAATGGTCTCATCGTCAATCCGACCTCAAACGTTTTATAGACCTTTTCCATCAGGGCCTTGTGGACCATCTGATCGTCGGGCGAGAGGTGGAGACGGAGTGGGGTAAGCTTCTGCGTACAGTCTTCTCGTAAACCCTCGCAGGTCGTCTTGCCGAACGCTGCTACTCATCTACCACCTTCGAGGTTAGCCTCGCGAAAACGCCCGAGAGCCAGTCTCTCACCTCCTCGAGCTCTTGAGGGGTGAGGGGGTGTCCGGCGTCCTTCCAGCGCAGGTCCACCACAGCCCCGGCTTCGCGCAGTATCTCCGCGAGGCGCTCGGTGTTGGGCTGCGGGATCATGCGGTCCATCCTCCCTGCGGCGATGAGAACGGGCACGCCTGTGAGGTCGGGAACTCTCTCCGGCTCGAACGGAACCATCGCCCGCAGGAGCACCGCAGCTCGCAGCACGCCGGGACGCAAGAGCAGCATGCTCGCCGCTATGTTCGCCCCGTTGGAGTAGCCTACGGCGACCAGCCGCGACGGGTCGAGGCCGTACTCCTTTACCGCCGCTTCGACGAAGTCCGTGAGTTCGTGGGTGCGACGGCGCAGGTCCTCCTGATCGAAGACGCCCTCGGCGAGGCGCCGGAAGAAGCGCGGCATTCCATGCTCCAGAACCTGCCCGCGCGGGCTCAGGAGGTTTGCCTCGGGCGCGAGCCCGCGCCCGAGCGGGAGCAGGTCGTTCTCATCGCCGCCGGTTCCGTGTAACAGCAGCAGCGTCGCCCCGGAGCTATCGCTGCCCGGCACGAAGCGGTGGACGAAGTCGAGGCCGGGGCTCATGCGCCCCTCCCGGCAGGGAGGTGCAATGGGGGCAGAGCCTCCTCTAGCCGTGCTCGATGCTCCTCCAGCCAGGGCGGGAGCTTGAGGCTCTCGCCGAGATGCTTCGGGTCCTCGTCTGTGGCGAAGCCGGGCGGGTCGGTGGCGATCTCGAAGAGCACCCCGCCGGGCTCTCTGAAGTAGATGGAGCGGAAGTAGTTGCGGTCCAGGACCGGCGTGACGTTGTAACCCAGGGAGACCACCCGCTCGCGCACCTCCATCTGCGCTTCTTCGTCCGGTACCCGGAACGCCACGTGGTGCACCGTCCCGACACCCATCGTTCCGGCCGGGAAGCCACCGGCCTCCGAGACATCCACCAGATTCCCCGGCCCGCCTTCGCCTGCGGCGAACCTTATGCGACCTTCCGACTCGTCCACCCGCCGGAAGCCCAAAGCCCCGGTCATCAGACTCGTGGTCCTCTCCGCCCCTTCGGCGGCGAGCGTGACGTGGTGGATGCCGCGCACAGAGTACTCAGAGGGAATGGAACCGCTCATCCGGCCCTCGCGTCCGTCCCGCGCGGCCACTAACTCTATCCGCAGGCCGTCAGGGTCTTCAAAGGAGAGGACCGTCTCGCCGAAGCGGTCGCGGGGCTTCTCGAAGCGGACGCCGCTCTCCACCAACCGCTCCGTCCAGTAGCCCAGAGAGGCGGCCGGTACCGAGAACGATGTCACGATGACCTGTCCCGCGCCGATGCGTCCCTTCGGCGCGTCCGGCCAGGGGAAGAAGGTCATGATCGTGCCGGGAGTGCCCGCCTCGTCGCCATAGTAGAGATGGTAGGTTGTCGGGTCGTCGAAGTTGACCGTCCTCTTTACGAGCCGCAACCCGAGCATCTCTACGTAGAAGTCCAGGTTCGGCTGCGGCGGGCCGCAGATGGCCGTTACGTGGTGGATGCCGGTTACCGGCGCGCTCATCGTACTCCTCCTTCGATGCTCTTATATGGATGATCGTATTGTAATCCTCTATTCCTCCGCGGGAGCCAGGCGCAGTATGCGGTCGTCTTCGGGCGCCGGGTCGCCGCGTCCATCGCGGTTGGAGGTGAGGACCCACAGCGAGCCGTCGGGGGCCCGGGCGACGTGACGCAGACGCCCGTACTCCCCGCGCAGGAGCTGTTCGCTGCCGGCAACCGTGCCATCTTCGGCCAGCTCCAGACGCCAGAGGCGTTCGCCGCGCAGAGCGGCCATAAAGAAGTCGCCTTCCCACTGGGGGATGGCGTCGTCGAGGAGTATCTCCGCACCGCTCGGGGAGGCTTCGTCGGTGGTGAAGACGGCTATCGGATCGACGAACTCCGGCTCGCCGCCCTCGCCCTCGACCTCCGGCCAGCCGTAGTTGGCGCCCGGTTCGATCCTGTTTACCTCATCCCACTCGTTCTGGCCGAACTCCGTGGCGTAGAGTCGCCCGTCGGCGTCCCAGGCGAGGCCCTGGACGTTGCGGTGGCCGTAGGAGTAGACGGGGCTCTCCGGGAACGGGTTGTCCGCCGGGACGCCCCCGTCGGGTGTGATTCTGAGTATCTTGCCGCCCAAAGAGGCGCGATCCTGGGCGTTGGCGGGATCTCCCGCGTCGCCGGTCCCTGCGTAGAGCATCCCGTCGGGGCCGAAGGCGATCCTGCCGCCGTTGTGGATGGAGCCGACGGGTATGCCGGTGAGGATGGGCTCCGGCTCCTCGCCGAGCCGGAAGCGCACCACCCGGTTGTCCTCGGATGTCGAGTAGTAGGCGTAGACGTGGCCGTTCTCCTCATAGTCCGGCGAGACGGCGACGCCGAGCAGGCCGCCCTCTCCGGCACCCTCTTCAGGGAGCCTCTGCACTTCCTCTAACTCGCCCGAGTCGCTTACCCGCAGCAGCCGCCCCGAGTCGCGCTCGGTGACGAGTGCGTCGCCGGCGGGCAGGAAGGCCACGTCCCAGGGTGCCTCCAAGTTCGTCGCCAGCACGCTGATCGTGACCGTGGTCGGTGCCGCCTCAAGGGACGCGGCAGTACCGGTGCGCTCTGCGGTCGACCCGCTGGCCTCCAGCGTCGTCTGCGGGTCGCTCAGAGAACGTTCGGCGGGGGAGCCACACGCGGCCAGCAGCGCGAGGAGGACGGTGGCGGGGAGGATGCGGAGCATGAGACCCCTCTCTGGTCGTGGCCGTGCTCCGAGATTGTATTAGCCGCGGCGCTTGCGTCAGGTTCCGAGGCGTCCCTCGACGGGAAGACCGGCGGAGATCCAGTCCTGCTTCCCGGCGGCGTAGTGGCGTACGTTCTCGTAGCCCAGCTCCTTGAGGGTTCGCACCTCCTCGTCGGAGGTGGCGCAGCTCTCGCTCATGCAGTAGACGATGATCTCTTTACTCTTGTTCGGCAGCACCCTCTCTGCCTCCTCGATATGTTCCAGAGGCAGGTTTATGGCCCCCGGCAGGTGGCTCCGCTCGAAGTGTTCCCTGCTGAGCGCATCTACCAGAACGAAGTCTTCGCCCCGGTCCATCCTGGCCTTAAGCTCTTGCCTGCTGATGGTCTCCCGCACGGACGGTCTCCCTGTGAGCCTCCATTGCCCCGCCTGCGCAGTTTAGCGCAACGGTGTATCGTCCTGCCCCCGCTCCGGCGGAGTCCGGCAGCCTCCTGGAATCGCTTACGGTTTCCCCTTCGCGCTGCCGTGCAGCCAGAACGCCGCCACCAGGGAGACGGCGAGGGCGGCGAGCAGGATCAAGAACGCGTCAGAGAACGGGGCGGCTCCTAGAGAGTAGAGCGGGTTGATGGCCTGTGTCTCGACCTCCTTCCGCGCCGACAGGAAAGCTCCGACCACCGCCGGACCGGTCCCTCCGCCGAGGAAGAAGAGTCCGTTGAAGATGCCCAGTCCCACTCCGGTCTCGCTCTCCGGAAGCGCGGCGGCCGCCGCATTTACATTTGGAGAGTTGGCAAGGGCGAAGCCTGTCCCCACGCCGAGCATCCCCACCGCTACCGCGTACGGCGGGGCTCCCGCCGCGAACGTCGAGATGAACAGCACCGAGAGCGCCATGATCGCGAGCCCCGCGAAGATCGGTTTCCTCACGCCGATACTGTCGGAGACCCTCCCGGCCATGGGGGAGAGCGCAGCGAGTGCTATCGCTCCCGGCGCGAGTACGAGGCCCGCCGCCGCCGGCGAGAGGCCGTTGACCTGCGTCACCAGAAGCGGCACCGAGACGAGCGTCGCGACGTTGACCAGCATCGATGAGTACCCGACGACTACGGCCGCCACGTACCCGCCGTTCCTGAAGAGCGCCGGCGAGACGAAGGGGTGTCTGGCGTGCGAGATCCTCCAGAAGAAAAGTCCCGCCGCGAGCGCCGCTCCGGCGAAGCTGCCCCACGAGGAGACGGCGTCGAACCCGGCGACCTGGCCCTGCGTGATGCCGAACAGGAAGAGGCCCGCAGCCAGGCCGAGCAGTACGCCGCCTGGCACGTCGAAGGCGCGCTCCCCGGTGGGCTTCGTGTCCGGCAGCGCGTAGGCCGCGCCGGGGATGAGCGCGAGCGTCAGGGCGAGCGTTCCGAGAAAGAGCGCATGCCAGCCGGCGATCTCCTCGACCACCCCGCCGACGACCGGGCCGACCGCCGCCCCGACGCCGACGCTGGAGACGATGAGCCCGAGAGCCCCGCCGCGCTCCCCCGGCGGCAGCACCTTCGCGACCGAGGCGCTCGCCAGCGCCGGGATCGCGGCCGCCCCCGTCGCCTGCACGATCCGTCCGAGCACCAGCAGGGGCAGGCTCGGAGCGACGGCGGAGACGAGGCTCCCGACCGCGAAGACCGCGAGTCCCGCCGTGAACGCGCGGCGGAGGCTGAACACGTCAGAT
>JBFLXF010000184.1:0-5465 GCA_040757515.1 Actinomycetota bacterium | reverse complement strand
GCCGGAGAATCCCCTCTCCGACGAGGAGCTGGAGGTCAAGTTTCGCACGAACGCCGGGCGCGTGCTCCATGACGGACGGACGGAGAGGCTGTGGGGCGCTCTGCGGTCGCTCGGCGAAGCCTCCACCCTGGAGGAGGCCGTGGCATTGATGCGGGGGACCGACCCCGCGCTGCGGCGGTAGGGGAGGCATGCGGTGCACTTCGGGGTGGTGCTGCAACACTTCCGAGAGCACGCCTCGCCGGAGGCGATAGCCGCGGTGGTCCGGGCGGCCGAGGAACTCGGCTACGACAGCGTCTGGGTCATGGACCACGTCGTCGTCCCCGACGTCCCGGAGGCCCGCCAGTTCACCCCGCTTGTCTACGACCCCCTCCTCACCCTCGCCTACGTCGCCGCGAAGACGGAACGCATCCGCCTCGGGACCAGCGTCCTGATCGTCCCTTACCGCAGCCCACTCGTGCAGGCCAAGATGCTCGCCACGCTGGACGCCCTGTGCAGCGGGCGCCTGATCCTCGGTATCGGCGTGGGGTGGCTACCTCAGGAGTTTGAAGCGCTCGGTGTCCCCTTCCACAGGCGCGGCGTCCTCACGGACGAGTACCTGGAGGCGATGCGGGCTCTCTGGACCTCTGACGGCCCCACGAGCTTCAACGGTCCCACCGTCAGCTTCAGGGACGTGCTCTGCGAGCCGAAGCCCGTCCAGCGGCCCCATCCTCCGCTTTGGATCGGCGGCGGCAGCGAGGCCGCCCTGCGCCGGGCGGCGAGGGGGGGCGCGGCCTGGCACCCGAGCAGCAGGTACTCGGGGATCATGGCCGAAAGGATCTCCACCCTGCGCCGGCTGGCCGCCGAAGAAGGCAGGGAGGCGCCCCCCGTCCGGATGCGCGCCACCCTGCACCTGCTGACTGAGGAAGATGCCACGCTGGAACGCAGGCCCTTGATCGGCACGCTGGAGGAAGTGAGATCGGCGATCCGCACCTACGCAGCCATGGGCGTTGACGGCTTCGTGCTGGATACCTTCTACGGATCACCATTGGTCGAGCACAAAGGGCCAGGAGAGGTTGTGGCCAACCTCCGGCGCTTCGCCGAAACACTGATGCCGGAGTTCAAGAACCGATCTGGCGACGGATCCGATGAGCGCCGGATGTGATAATTGGAGAGCAGCGCCCTCCTATCTCGACGACCGTGTGGTGCTGACAGATCATCTCGACTTCTCAGTGTGCGGTCCAGCCGCCGTCGACGGGGACGATCGCACCGTTGAGGTAGGATGCTTCCTCCGAGGCGATAAACAGCGCCACGTTGGCGATCTCCTCTGGTCTGGCAAGCCGTCCGAGTGGGGTGTTCTGCTGCATAGATTGCATGACCCGTTCGTCTGAGATCGCCGGGGCTATCATTGGCGTGTCGACGCCTCCGGGGCAGATACAGTTCACCCTTATTCCCTTGGGCCCCCACTCTACGGCCAGAACCCGCGAGAGCGCGACCACCCCCCCCTTTGCCGCCGTGTAGGCGTCTGCGCCGGGAAGCCCTACCAGGGCGTTGATTGAGGCGTTGTTTATGATCGCCCCGCCCCCCTGTTCCTCCATGACGGGTATGGCGTGCTTGCAGCCCATCGCCACTCCCTTTAGGTTGATTGCGAGGATCGCATCCCAATCTCTCTCCGGGGTCTCGACCACGCTGGCCATTTTCATACGCCCCGAAGCGGAATAGCCCACCCCAGCGTTGTTGAAGAGGATGTCAAGCCGCCCGTACTCTTCAACCACCCTCCCTATCATGGCCTGAACTTCCGGCTCGCGGGATACGTCGACCTGCACGGCGATCGCCTCACCCCCGGCGCCCTTTATCTCCTCAACCGTCCTCTGGGCTCCGTTTTCTTCTATGTCGGCTACAACGACCTTTGCTCCTTCAGAAGCGAACAGCTTCGCCGAGGCCTGCCCCTGGCCGCTCGCCGCCCCGGTGATTAACGCCACTTTACCCTCAAGTCTCATCTTGCTCCTCCGCTCCCTTCACGGCGATGGCGCGCCTTTATTGCCAGCTCCTTCAAGAAACAGGGTCGTGAATACCTTAGCCAGTCTTTCCGGCGAGAGCTCCTCACCGGAGTGGAACCAGAAAATGGCCCAGTTCATCAGGTCGAGCAGACAAAGGGCCAGGTGTTTGGCCGGCAGGTCGCTACGCAGCACGCCGGCCCTCTGACCCTCAGCCAAGACGGAACGCACGATCCGCTCGTACTCGTCTCGCAGCCGGATCACCTCTCTTCTGCGCTCGTCAGAGAGCGAGCGCATCTCCGTCAGCATGGTGGCATGCTTCTCCTTGTCTATCAGCATCGGTACGACGTGCGCTCGGATCAGTGTTCGCACCCGCTCAAGAGGGTCTTCCACACCTTCTACTGCCGCTTCCACCGCCGACCGAATGTTCCCAAGGGACTCGACGCATATGTCATACAGAAGTTCCTCTTTGCTCTCCATGTGATAGTAGAGCGAAGCCTTCTGTAACCCCAGCAGCGCCGCAAGCTCCCGCGTGGTGGTCGCCGCATATCCCTTGTTCCAGAAAAGTCCGGCCGCAGCGGCATGTAACCGCGCAAGAGTCGAGTCGAATCGTTCAGTCACCAGCGCCTTCCCCCTGCCCCTCCTGTCCGCCTGCTAGACCGAGAAAACATGGGAAGCTATATGTCCTCAATTTCCCTCCACGGACGTCCAATACGTCAAGTACAAGAATAAACTATCGGGCGCTCGGTTGACAAATTGTGGTATGGATTTTATGCTGATCTGGGACTTGTAGGTGAACTGTGTAGTGGAGAGATTGGAAAGGGAGGAGTGGGGCCTGCGCCTGCGTGAAGCTGGTCAGTTCTAGCGCCTGAGTAGGGTTGAGGCTCGTGCTCTCTGCTTTCTGGGATACTCGATGGGAGGTAGCCGAGCTTGTGTTTTAAGGGGCGCCGTTTTGGGCTTTGGAATCTGGGCGTTTGCGGGGGAACTTTAAAAGGAGGAGCTAGGGGTGTCTGAGAGGGAGCGGTTGCTGGACTTCTACGAGCGGATGGTGTGCTGCATGCTCTGGGAGCAGAAGCTGCTGCGCTTCATCGACGAAGGTAAGATCTCTGGCTTCTATCATGCCGGCAGGGGACAGGAGGGCACACAGGTCGGAGCGGTCGCGGCGCTCAGGCCCGATGACTACATGATGTACGCTCATCGGGGTTGCGGCTACATGGTAGCCCGGGGGATGCCAATGTCCAAGCTCTTCGGCGACTTCCTGGCGAACACGGAAGGGTCGACAAGAGGTCTTGGGGCCGGGATCGTGCACATCGCGTGGCCCGAGCTTGGGATCCTGGGGCAGAGCGGGACTTTGGGCGGCAGCTTCCCGATTGCTGCGGGCGCTGGCCTCTCGGCCAAGTATAGGGGAACGGATCAGGTGTGCCTTTGCTTCTTCGGCGACGGCACCGCGAACCGTGGGACGTTTCACGAGGCCGCCAACGCAGCATCTGTCTGGAAGTTGCCGGTGGTTTGGTTGTGCGAGAACAACCAGTGGGCGGTCTCTGTTTCGGTCAAGGAAGCGACGGCAACGGAACATATAGCCGACAGAGCGGTCGCTTACAACATGCCGGGTGAAACGGTCGACGGCCAGAACGTCGTTGCTGTCTACGAGGCGGTGTCCAGAGCCGTAGAGCGAGCCCGTCGTGGCGAGGGTCCTAGCCTCATCGAGGCCATGACCTACCGCTTCCGGGGACACTACGAGGGAGACCCGGACACCTACCGGGACAAGGAGGAGGTCGAGCGCTGGAAGAAAGAGCGCGACCCGATCCTTCTTTTGGCGAAGCGGCTCGAGTCCGCGCGGCTCGCGAGTGAGCAGGATCTCGAGCAGATTAGGGCCAGAGTCCAGCGGGAGGTGAATGAAGCGGCAGAGGAGGCGCTCAGGGCTCCCATGCCGCAGCGCGAGCGGATCTTTGAGTTTGTCACCGCCTAGAGACGACGGAGGAACAACCATGCCGAGGACCATCAGCTATACCGAGGCTCTCAGGGAGGCGCTCGACGAGGAATTGGGGCGCGACGAGAGAACCTTCTTTATGGGAGAAGACGTGGGGGCCTTCGGCGGCATCTTTGGGGAGGCTGCTGGGCTCCAGCAGAAGTATGGCAAGAAGCGGGTCTTCGACACCCCCATCTCAGAGACGTTCATAATCGGTGGCGGGGTTGGAGCCGCCATCACCGGGCTCAGGCCCATCGTGGAGCTCCAGTTCGCCGACTTCGTCAGCGTGGCGATGGATGAGATCTACAACAAAGCCGCCAAGTGGCGCTACATGCACGGTGGCCTGTTCAGGGTGCCGTTGGTAATCATCGCCCCCGAAGGGGCGATGGGTGGCGCGGGCCCCGAGCACTCGCAGTGTCCGGAGGCGCTGTTCTGGTCTGCTGCTGGCTTGTACGTCCTCACCCCGGCGACCCCGGCCGATGCAAAGGGACTGCTCAAGAGCGCTATCCGCGACGACAACCCTGTGCTCTTTCTGCCACACAAGGCGCTTGGGAACACCACGGGCGAGGTACCGGAGGGAGATCATCTTGTCCCGCTCGGGCAGGCCGCGGTCCGACGCCAGGGTAGCGACGTTACCCTGGTAGCCTGGTCTGCCGTGATCCTCAAGGCGCTGGAAGCGGCCGATAGGCTGGCGGAGGAGGGTATAGACATTGAGGTCATCGATCCGCGAGGGATCCGTCCCTTCGACTTCGATACGGTGCTGGAGTCAGTCGAGAAGACCGGCCGTGTGGTGCTCGCCCATGAGGCCCCGGTTCCGGGCGGACCTGGGAGCGAGGTTGCCGCGGTTATCGCCGAGCGGGCGATAACCTCCCTGGAGGCTCCGGTGAAGCGGGTTGGAGCCCCCGACGTGCCCGTGCCTCAGAGTGCTCATCTGGAGCGGTTCGTGGTGCCCCAAACAGAGGACATAGTGGACGCGGTGAGAGAGGTGACCGAGTCGGCCGTCACCGCTTAGAGAAGGGGGAAGTGGTTTGCACAAGCTTCACCTTCCCCGGCTCGGACAGACCATGGAGCGGGGAACAATACTCCGTTGGGCCAAGCGCGAGGGGGAGCTTTTCGAGATTGGTGAGATCCTCTACGAGGTCGAGTCGGAAAAGGCGGTCAACGAGATTGAGGCGAAGCTCCCCGGGATGCTTGCTCGGATCGTAGTCGATGAGGGCGAGGAGTGCCCAGTGGGGACGCTTTTGGCGGTCGTCGCTGACCCGGGCGAAACGCTCTGCGAAGAGGAAGTCGAAGCGGCCATTGCCGAGGAGACCGGAGCCGCAGCGCCAGCGGCCACCGAAACCGGGTCAAGGGACCGGATGTCGGCTCCCATCGGGGAGCGGAGGCGGGTGCGTGCGATGCCCAAGGCTCGGGCTCTCGCTAGGGAGCTGGGCGTGGAGCTTGCGGCGGTGGAGGGAACAGGTCGGGGAGGAACCATAACTGTCGAGGATGTCCGGCAGGCTGCCGGGGGCGGTCCAAAAGTG
>JBFLXF010000183.1:0-5488 GCA_040757515.1 Actinomycetota bacterium | reverse complement strand
GGTTCGCCGCTCCCCCTGCCGGTATCCCGTCGTCGACGGGCTATCTCTGCCGGTGCGCTCCCTTGAATTCGAAGCTTGATGTCGGCGTGCCGTTGCCTTTGGCGGTTCCGTTGACAGCGGAGGTCGTCTGGGCGAAGGTCAGCGTGGCGTGGGCTATCGCGTCGGACATCTCGTCCAGCGCCCGGGTGTTGAGGTTACCGGCGAGATCGTACTCCGCCTCCAGAGCTTCGTAGTCGTCCGCGTTCGCGCCGTCCTCGACCGGGGTCATGCTGTCGCATGGCTGGTGGTAGCAGGGGTCGTAAGCCAGCCCGGCGACGCCGCCGTAGACGGAGGCCTGCTCCTCGGTCTTGATGCCCTCCGCGCCTGTGAAGAGACCTCCGGCGGGGATGCCGACCGCGATGAACGGTCCGTAATCCGAGCGCCCGTCGAAGGCCGTCGGGTCCGTGGCGAGTCCCTGCGAGGCGAAGTAGGCGTTGAAGACCCTCTCGATCTGCGCGGAGCCGTTGGGGCCGGACTGCGGAGTGTCGGAGCCGTCGCCGTCGTAGACGAACCGGACGTAGTTCGGAGAGCCGACCATGTCGAAGTTCAGGTAGACGGCGATGTTCTTCCGTTCGGACTTCGAGAGCCCGCTGACGTAGTGCTCGGCGCCGAGCAGGCCGGACTCCTCCGCGCCCCAGAACGCGAAGCGCACCTTGTTGCGCGGCTTGATGTTCAGCTCGGAGATCTCCTCGGCGACCTCCAGGATCGCGGCTGAGCCCGAGCCGTTGTCGTTTATGCCGGGGCCCTCGGGCACGGAGTCCAGGTGCGCGCCGACGAACGTCACACGGTCGGAGCGCCCGGTCGGAGTCTCGGCGATCACATTAGAGGTCTGCCGCTCCTCCGAGAGCGTCGAGGCGGAGATGCTCACACGCGCGCCGGGGGCGCTGTAGAGCTCCTCGCCCACGGCGAACGTCGTGCCGATGACCGGGATGCTGACGCCGGGGCCGCCCAGGGTGCCGTTGAGAACCTCCGTGCGTCCCTCCTGGCCCTCGTTGAAGATGATCGCCGCGACGGCGCCCGCCGCCTCGGCGTTCTGCGCCTTCTGCGCGAACGAGCAGGTGCCGCGTTGTATGAGGGCGACGCTGCCGTCCGTCTCGGCGGGGAAGTCCGAGGCCTCGCAGCCGCTCGTGGAGGAGTTCGCCTCTGCGCCCGGGGGTATCTGCACGTCGCTCGTCGGGACTACCGGCGTGTCCGTGACGGTGCCGCTGCCAGAGTACTCCATGATGGCGAAGTCCTCGCCGTTCTGGTACGTCTTCTCAGACGGAGCAGTCTGCGCGAACGTCGTCGGCTCGAGCTCCTGGAAGAACGGGAACGTGAACGGCTGGAGCGTCACCTCGTAGCCGGCCTCCCGGAGCCTCTCGGCGACGTACGCCGCGGACGCGTCGTAGCCCGGCGTCCCCGAGGCGCGGGTGCCGCCGTTGGCGTCGGCGATCTCCTGGAACGACCGCTCATGCTCCAGTATGCCTTCCACAGTGACCGCCTCGCGTAGCGCGGAGGTGTCCGTCGGCACCGCCGCAGAGGCGATGCTCGCGGCGGTGAGCGCCATCAGCAACGCCAAAGTGAGCGTTACGGCAAGCCTGGTTCGCTGCATGCATTCCCTCCTGCTCCCTTTCCTTCTCAGCCCGGCGTGACCGGGCCCAAGGACGACTGGAGCAATCTAACACAGCTTGGGGCGAGACGCCTGCATAGCGGGCCGTTGACGGTCTTTGGTTATGAGGGTGCATCCGGATAGAATAGAGCGCGTGGATCTCGGGACGATAGGCAAGGTGCTCGTCGGCGCGGCGCTCGCGCTGCTCGTGCTCGGCGGACTGTTTCTGCTTCTGAACCGGCTCGGGTTGGACCGGCTGCCGGGTGACCTCGTCTATCGCCGCGGCAACCTCACCGTCTACTTTCCGATAGGGCTCATGATCCTGCTCTCGATCCTCGCGACGATCCTGCTCAACCTCTTCCTCCGCCGCTAGAGGCATGCTCACCTCCGAACTCGACTATCATCTGCCCGAAGATCTGATCGCCCAGCGCCCCGCCTCCCCGCGGGACTCCTCGCGCCTGATGGTCGTGAACGCCCGTTCCGGCGAGATCTCCCACCACATCTTCCGCGAGCTGCCCTCCTTTCTGCGTTCCGGCGACGCCCTCGTCCTGAACGAGACGAAGGTTCTGCGCGCCCGCCTCGCGGCCCGCAGGCCGGGAGGCGGTGAGGTGGAGTTGCTCTTCCTGCGCGACCGCGGCGGCGCGTGGGAGGCCCTCGCCCGGCCGAGCAAGCGTCTGAGGCCCGGCATGAGGCTCGCCGCGGGAGAGGACGGGCTGCACGTCGTCGAGCCGCTCGGCGAGGGGCGCTGGCTCGTCGCCGGGGACGACGTGCTCGGAACGCTCGAGCGGCGCGGCAGGATGCCGCTCCCGCCCTACATAGAGGCGACGCCGGAGGCCGAGAGGGAGTATCAGACCGTCTACGCGAAGAACCCGGGCTCCGCCGCTGCGCCCACCGCGGGATTTCACTTCACCGACCGGGTGCTGGCCGGGGTCGAGGACGCCGGTGCCCGCATCGCGCGCGTAACGCTGCATGTGGGGACCGGGACTTTCACCCCGGTGAGGACGGAGAGGGTCGAGGAGCATGAGATGCACGCCGAGCACTACTGCGTGCCGGAGGAGGCCGCGCGCGCCGTGGAGAGTGCGGAGAGGGTGATCGCGGCGGGGACGACGGTCGCGCGGACACTGGAGACGTGGGCGCGGACGGGCGAGCGGGAGGGCGAGTCGAGCCTCTACATATATCCCGGCTACCGGTGGCGGGCGGTGGACGCCATGATCACGAACTTTCACCTTCCGCGCTCGACGCTTCTGGCGATGATCATGAGCTTCGGGGGCAAGGAGCTGATGCGCGAGGCGTACCGGGTCGCCGTCGAGGAGCGCTACCGCTTCTACTCCTTCGGGGATGCGATGCTCATCCTGAACGGCGGGAGGAGCCTGTAGCGGCACCCGTCGCCATAGAGATAGCAGCCCGCGACGGCGAGGCGCGGGCCGGCCTGCTTCGCACCCCGCATGGCGCCGTCGAGACGCCCGCCTTCATGCCCGTGGGCACGAAGGGGACCGTGAAAGGCCTCACGCCCGGAGATCTGCGGAGGGCGGGGGCGGGCATGATACTCGGCAACACCTACCACCTCTACCTGCGGCCCGGCACCGGCCTGATCCGCGCGGCAGGCGGGCTGCACGGCTTCACCGGCTGGGACGGGCCGATGCTCACCGACTCCGGCGGGTACCAGGTCTTCTCGCTCGCCGACACCCGCAGGATCTCCGAGGAGGGCGTGGAGTTCACCAGTGTCTACGACGGGTCTCTGCACACCTTCACGCCGGAGCTGGCGACCCGGGCGCAGGAGGACCTCGGCGCGGACGTGGCGATGGTGCTCGACGAGTGTCCGCCCGCGAACGCGAGCCGCGAGTACCACGCCGACTCCCTGCGCAGGACGGCGCGCTGGGCCGAGCGCTGCAAGGAGGCGCACACGCGCGAGGACCAGGCGCTCTTCGGGATCGTGCAGGGCGGGCTCTACCCGGACCTGCGCGAGGAGAGCCTGGAGAGGACTGTGGAGATAGGCTTCCCGGGCTACGCCGTCGGCGGCCTCTCCGTGGGAGAGTCGCGCGAGCAGATGCTCAAGGTCCTCTCCATGACCGCCCCGATGCTCCCGGCGGAGAAGCCGCGCTACTTCATGGGCATCGGGGACCCGGTGGGCATCCTGCAGGTGATCTCCCTCGGGGTGGACATGTTCGACTGTGTGCTCCCGACCCGCCTCGCCCGCCACGGCGCAGCGCTCACCGCCGACGGGCGCATAAACCTCAAGAACGCCCGCTACCGCACCGACCTCGGGTCTCTCGACCCGGAGTGCGGCTGCGAGACCTGCACGGGTTACAGCCGGGCGTACCTGGCGCACCTCGTGCGGGAGAACGAGCTGCTCGGGCACCGCCTGATCACGCTGCACAACGTCAGCTTCACGGTGAAGCTGTGCCGGCAGGCGCGCGAGCAGATCGTGACAGGCGCCTTCGAGGACTGGGCGCGGGACTGGATCTCGCGCTACACCGGCTAGAACCGGATCAGGCCGGCCAGGCCGCCGTAATCGCGTCGCAGGGTGTCCGCGTTCTCTTCGAGCACAAACTCCAGACGCGCGCCCCTGGTGGCCGCAAGATCAAGGAGCGCGTCGGCCAGGGCGCGAGGCCGGGTCGGACCGCCGCAGTAACGGCAGCCATCCGGACCGGGCAGGGAGGCGGCCGGGCAGGCGTCGCACCAGCTCACCTCGCCCTCCGGCGGCCAGGGGGCGAGCAGACGATATACCCGTCCCTCCTGCAGAGCCTCGAGCGTGGTCTTCAGGCCCCGCACGCCGCGTTCTGCGGCCTCGGCGAGCAGCTCCCTCTCGCGCTCGCGCTCCAGACGCTCCTCCGCCTGCGAGATGCGTTCGAGCACCTCTCCCTCGGAGGCGTCCACCGGAAGGTGTACCGTAGCCGCCACCAGCTTCTGAAGGTCTGCGGAGAGGGTCTGGCGGAACGCGGCGACCCGCTCCCCCGGCCCGGCCAGGATCAGACGCCGCACGTCCAGCCTCATGACCAGGTGTCTGAGCTCCTCTGCGACCTCCTTGTAGAAGCGGTGCGTCCATGCCTCGACTCGCTGCTCGAAGACATCCTTGGCCGTCCCGCCTCCCGGGTTTACCGAGGAGGGAGAGATGGTGAACTCGCGCCATCCGGCGGTGTCGAAGACGTTCGCGGCGCCCAGCTCCTCTTCGATCTGGCCCAGGGCGGTAACGAAGAAGCGGACCCTTCTGGCGTCGAGGAGCACCACCCCGGAGGGTTCGTGTTCCTCCATAGCCATTACGAGGGGCGCGACGTGGGGCTCGCCCCAGCGGGCCTCCTCCGGCAGCCGGGTCTGCAGCCACACGGCCTCGGTACCGCCGTCGGGGGCCGCGAAGAGCGCGAGGGTCCGTCCGCGCGGCTGCTCGGTTTCGATCCGGCGCAGAACTCGCTCGGCCAGATCCCTGGGCGCTTTGGTCTCCTTCAGGGCGTCCTTCAAGCGCAGGACATAGGCCTTTCCCCGGTTCTCAGGGTCGGCGGGACTCACGTTCAGGTACGCCGAAAAGACGGGTGTTCTGCGGGCGGCGATGCGCTCCACAAGCGATTTCAGCTCCTGAGGGATCAACATGGCGTCACGCTCCCTTCGTCGGAGTTTCCTCCACCGAGCGGAGAATACACACGGTGTGGCTCATTCTACCCATGCCCGGCCCCGGAGAGAGGACCGGATTTGCGAGCGGCGGTTGGTGCTAGAATTGTCTACTCGCATGGGCAGCCGTCGGAACAACCTGATCATCCTCGGCTTCGTCGCCGTGCTCCTGGTGGTGGCCTTCTACCTGATCTTCATCCGCCAGCCCGTCACAGAGTCCACCCAGCTTGGGCTCGACCTCGAGGGCGGCGTGAGCGT
>JBFLXF010000182.1:0-5491 GCA_040757515.1 Actinomycetota bacterium | reverse complement strand
GGTCTATGGCGGTCTCCGTCCTGCCGACCTCGGCGGAGACGCCGCGGGTCTGGCTGTCCGACCCGGTTATGCTGCCCAGGAGGTCGCCCGCGCTCCGCGAGGCGCTCCCGCCCATGTGGACTCCTTCCACCTCCCTCGCCGCCATGCCGGCTATCTGGGCGACGACCTTCTCATCTATCCTGGTCCTCCCGCGCTCGCTCTCCAGCGGGCTGACCTCCCGTCGTCGGTCTGTCTCGCTCACTCTCGCCTCCTCCATGTGCAGGATCTCCGGTACATGATTCCCCGAACCGCCCCGGTGCAACCATCGTCCCGGCGCGACGGACGTCAGCAGGTGGAGTGGATCAGGGCGCCCACTCTCTCGCGCTCCCTGAGCTCGTTGTACAGCCTTACGGCCTCTCCGGTCCGCTCTATGTGCGCGGTTACGCCCCTCTCCTCCAGCAACCGCAGCGCCTCGGGTGTAACGCCGAGCCGCTCGTAGAACCCTCTCGAGAGTACCACCACGGAGGCGCCGCGCTCCAGCAACTCCTCCAGGTCGGCGGGCTGCACGCCCGGGCTGTGCCGGGTTCCGGTCTCGTTCCAGTCCCACTCTCTCGCACCGCCAGGGAAGAGCTTGGCGTCCTTGAAGGGGCCACCCTCCACCCCCTCCACCTCCAAACGTCCCCAGGAGAGGCCCGTGATCCGGGGCGAACGCTCCTCGTCAGGCATCGTGTCGCCTCCCTTTCCGTAAAGACCCGCGGCTCCCAGGATAGCACCGGCGACGCTCCCGCTTGCCAACCTTCCCAGCTTCAGACCGCTCCGCTGGGGACGGTATGGGCGAGCCTCGTAGGCTTCGGCACGCCGTAGGTGTTGTCGTGATCCTCTGCCGCCACAGGTAGTCAATGAGTTGCTCCGCTATGCGGCACTCAAGGTCCGTCTGGTAGATCGAGTGCGCATGGTAGACGGGTGAGATTCCTTGAGGGGCCCGTGCGAGCAAGTGTGCGAGGCGGGCTCGAAGAGCGGGTCACCGCCGAAGTGGCGGCGCAGCTCTCTGCCGCGCCGCTCCAGCGCCGTGCCAAGCATAAAGAAGGCCGTGGGAACCTCGTGTCGAGGGTGCAGCTCGAGGGTGAGCACGGCGGCGATGTCGCCCGCCATCGTCACCTCCAGTCCATCCAGGCTCCAGGTGACCCCGAACGCGACGATCACGAGCCAGTGCCAGCGGCCGCAGGTCGCCCGGTCCCGCCTCGCCGGGACAAGGCTCTCTACCGTCCTGGCGTCCGCGCTGCCATCGCTCAATCGCCACTACCTCCTCCGGCGACGGCCCGGCCAATAGCGAGACGCCGGACCCGGCTCTCATCCGCTTCTCACCTACAATCGATATTCAAGGAGTATTCCCGCACCGAGTTAAGACGGTGTGAGCTTCCGGCAAAGAGACCGTAATGGGAAAGTCACGAGCGCCCTATTTGGCGGCCCGTTTGTCCCCGTGCACAAAATGGCCTGAAGGATGTAGCACAAAGCTTATGCGAGATGCTACGATAGAGACGGTTGTTGAAACCCGCAAGGGAGGGAAGGGTCCGATGGACAATCCGCTCAACAACCCTTCGCGGACCTGAGATAGAGTCCGCGGACCGGGCCGGTGGTCGCGCGCCACTTTAGCGAGCAGCGGGCGGCTCTCCGGCCCGGATACTTTCTCTTCGACCTACTTGAAGCGGTACTGCCGGTACATGCGAGCGCTCTCGTCCACGTCGGCCTCGGTGACGTGGGTGCGCCCGCGGCTGCGGACCCTGTCCTCGATGCGCTTGCGGATAAAGCGCCGCATCAGAAAGGGACTACGCCTTATACGCCGGTCCGCCTCCGGGTCCCAGGTGATTCTAACGTTATCCGCCAACTCGCACCTCTCTTCATGAAAATGTCTCTCCTCCGCATTCTACCCCAGCGACCGGAGCACAAAGACCGGCGCTTTGGTCGCGTCTGCGGCGCGAAGCGTTGATCCCATCCCACGCCTGTCGCATAATCCAGATGTAACGATTATGTCTTGCGGCGGTGGAGCGTGTGCCCTGTGTCGTCTGGCCTGATGTGTCGTCTCAAAGCGGAACGCCACCCCTACCGAAAGGCTACAGGAGGTTCGCCATGCGGACAAAGGCAGGCTGCCAGTTCGCCGCCGGGCTCATCGGCGCCGGCGCGGGGGTTCTGGCGGGTGGGTTTCTGATCAGGACCTATGACTGGCGGACGGAGTGGTCCATACCCGCTCCGCTGCCCGCCGTCTATGAGGCGATGACCTCGCGGAGCGCGGTGAGAGAGTGGTGGCCGTCCATGGAGGTGGCGGACGACGCCGGAAGCGACGAGCTTCACGCGGGCAGCAGCATCGACTTCAGAGTACACCAGGCGCCAGAGATCGCACGTCTCGCCCCGCCATTCCGCATACACTGCCTCTACACCGACGTGGAGCCCGAGCGGAGGCTGCGTGAGATCGTAACGGGCGATCTGAGCGGGGTGCTGGAGACCCTGTTCCGGGAGGGGCCGGACGACACCCGCGTGGTATTCAACTGGTACGTGCGCCTCACCAACCCGGCCCTCAACCTGCTGGGCTACGTCGCCGAGCGGGCGTACCGCCACAGCCACGACACCGTCATGAGGGAGGGCGAGGAGGGGCTGCGCCGCTACTGCTCCGGGATCACCACTTCCTGAACCGGCTCCGACCCTCGCATCTTCCGGACGCTCCTGCCGCCGGTCTTAGTCTGCCGCGCTACGGTCCCGGCGGCCGACGGTTCTGTAGACAGCGGCCATGTCCTCCTCGCCATGACCGGCCTCAAGCGCCTGGTCGAAGCGGGCGGCGACCGCCTCGGTGATGGCGAGGTCCAGGCCCGCTTCCCTGGCGGCTTCCAGCACGAGACCGGCATCCTTGCGGGCGAGCTTCAGGGAGAAGCTGGTAGGGAAGTCGTCCTCGATCATCATGTTGCCCTTTATACGTGCGTAGGGAAGGCCGAGCGGTCCGCCCTCTATGACATCCAGGAACCGCTTCGGGTCCACGCCGGTCGCCCCGGCGAGAGCCACCGTCTCGGCCAGGACGCCCAGGAGCCCCACGATCCAGCCGTTGACCACCAGCTTCATGCGGCTGCCGGCTCCCGCCTCCCCGAGCCACACCGTCTCGGAGCCGATGGCGTCGAAGACGGGCGCGCACTTCTCGTGCAGCTCATCCGGCCCGGAGGCGAGTATGGTGAGCTGCCCCTGCTCGGCGGGCGCCTTCGTGCCGAGCACCGGCGCGTCGACGTAGGGGACGACGGCCTCGGCGGCGAGGGCTTCAAGGCGCTCGTTGCCCTCGATGCCGACGGTGCTCGCCTGGATCCAAACTCCCCCGCTCTCCGCGAGCGACTCCAGCACGCCGCCCTCGACCACCTCCGCGACCGCATCCGCGTCGGCGAGCATGGTGAGCAGGAACTCCGCGTCCCGGGCGGCCTCTTCTGGCGTATCCGCCACCCGTATACCCTCGTCCGCGAGGGGCTCGGCCTTCTTGCGCGAGCGGTTCCACGCGCGCACCTCCAGACCGGCCTTCGAAAGGTTGCGCGCCATCGCGGCGCCCATGATCCCGGTGCCCAGCACAGCAACGGTACCGTCTGCCACCTGGTGCCCTCCTTTGCGAGTTGTCTGCCCGGCAAGTCTACCCCGCACCGGTGATGGCCGTAACAACAGCGCTCCGCCGGCGGCGCTAGAATGCCCTTGCCGATGGCCGATACAGAGACATCGCCCGTCCTCGAAGCTACAGAGATCACCTGCCGCTACAGTTCGAGCGGGCGCGGCGTGGAGGACGTAAGCCTCGCCGTCGCGTCGGGAGAGGTCTACGGGCTCGTCGGCCCGAACGGGAGCGGCAAGAGCACGCTGCTGCGCGTCCTCTCTACGGCGATAGAGCCAGACTCGGGACGCTTCCGCGTCTGCGGCCTGAACGGCATGAAGGAGAAACGCAAGGTTCGCGCTAAACTCGGCCTGATGGTGGACCGTCCGACGCACTACGGCGATCTCACCGGATGGGCGAACGCCTACCTCTTCGCCCGCGCCTACGGCGTGCCGGAGGAGAAAGCGGATGACGTACTCCGGGAGCTCTTCGAGTACTTCGGGCTCGCGGAGTACGCCGGAGACAGGGCCAGGACGTACTCCTACGGGATGGGCAAGAAGCTGGCCCTGATCGAGGCTCTCGCGCACGACCCCGCGCTGCTCTTGCTCGACGAGCCCTCCCTCGGCCTCGACTACACCTCGCAGCTCGCCTTCCAGCGCAAGGTGCGGGAGCTGGCCGCGCGTGGCGCGGCGGTACTGCTCGCGAGCAACCAGGTGGACGAGGTCGAGGCCCTCTGCGACCGGGTCGCCTTCCTGCACCGCGGGCGCGTCGTGGCGGAGGGGACGCCCGAGGAGCTCGTCTCGGCGCTCTCGGGCGTCCGGCGCATCGTGGCGGCGCTCGCGAACCCCGTCCCCTACGGACCCGTCGCGGAGGTCGCGGGGGTGGAGCGGATCGTGCCGGAAGGAAGGGATCTCGTCGTCCACTGCGGCGAGAGGAAGAACGTCGTGGCAGACGTGGTGGCAGCGATCGTGGAGTGCGGCGGGGAGATCGTCAACCTCTCCGTAGAGCGGCCCAACCTGGAGGACGTGTTCGTGAAGGTGACCGGGGAGACGCTCAAGAGTGAGGCTTAACCCGCCGGACGCCTACTGGAAGAAGGACGTCGCCCTCTTCTTCGGCAGGCGGTTCGCGCTAGCCATAAAGATGCTCTATCCCGTGGCGATCATCGGCCCCGTCGCGGCGAGCGGGATACCGGCGCAGTACGCGGCGGCGGTCGTCGGGATAGTGGCGATCATGGCCGGAACCTTCGGCGCGGGCGAGAGCCTCACCTCGGACATAAACGACGGCATCCTGGTGCGCGTCGCCCTAACCCCGGTCTCGCCGTACCGGCTCGTCTTCGAGGTGCTGGCGGTGAACGCGGTGCTGGACTTCGTGCAGCTGTTGCCGGCGCTCCTGATCGTCTACCTCCTGCACCCGGCGCCGCTCGCGTGGGTGCTCGCGGCGACCTTCGGTGTCTTCGCGACGCTCGTGGCGGCGAACGCGATAGGGATCTTCATAGCCAACTTCACATCGTCTCCAGCGGACGTGCTCCTCTACGCGACGGCGATACTCTTCCCCCTGATCTACGTCTCCGGCCTCTTCCGCAACCGCAACCCGGAGGGTGTTCTCGCCGTCCTACGCGACCTGGTCCCCTTCGCCTACATGAACGACGCATTGAAGGCGGTCTTCGGCCTCGCGGCGCGCACGGCCCCGTTCGAGGTCTTCCTCTACCCCACCCTCATCTGCTGCGCCCTCGTCTTCCTCGTCTGCCTCACGGCTCCGCGCCTGCTCTCGCCGCGCCTGTAAGGCGCACGTCCGGGACGCTCAGACTCCGGCGGCCTTTATGCCTCTTCTGCAACGCCGCTCCAGGTCCTTATGGCCGCGCCAACGGGCGAAGAGCCCGGGGCGTCTGCCGAGGGTATGAGATCC
>JBFLXF010000181.1:0-5511 GCA_040757515.1 Actinomycetota bacterium | reverse complement strand
GAGGTTCCGCATGCGGAGCTGCCCGCCGTCCTCTCCGGCGCGGGCGCCTTCGTGTTCCCGTACCGGATCACGCGCCTCACGCGCGGCATCTCCCCGGCCAAGACCTACGAATGCCTCGCCACCGGAAGGCCCGTAGTCTCCGCGCCATTGCCGGCCATGGAGGGGCTCGGAGACGCCGTATATCTCGCCACAGAGCCGGAGGACTACGTGCGGAGGCTGCGCGCGCTGCCGCAGTCCGAGACGATGGAGAGACGGCGGGCGCGGGTGGAGCTCGCCCGCGCCAATTCCTGGCAGAGGCGCTTCGAGGAGCTGGAGGCGAGGCTGTGGCGCGCGCTGTGAGGGAGGGAAGGGTGGAGATCCTCGGCGTCGGCGTGGACCCGCTGACGGCCGCGGAGCTGCGTGCGGAGGTGCTGCGTCTCGCGGAGAGCAGAGGCTGCGGCCTCGTGCTGAACGTTAACGCTCACTGCCTGAACCTCCTCTACAAAGACTCCGAGCTACGCCGGTTCTTCGCCTCCGCCGACGTAGTCTTCTGCGACGGAGCAGGGGTGAGGCTCGCGGCGCGCCTGCTGGGGCGCTCCCTGCCCGAGCGCATCACCTACGCGGACTGGATGTGGGATCTCGCCGCCCTCTCTGAGGCGGAGGGGCTCTCTCTCTACCTGCTAGGCGCGGCCCCCGGCGTCGCCGGAGAGGCCGCTGGGCGCCTGAAGGAGCGGTACCTCGGGCTGAGGATCGCCGGCACGCATCACGGCTACTTCGACCACACCGCCGGGAGCCCCGAGAGCGAGGCGGTGGTGCGCGCGATCAACGCCGCGCGGCCCGATGTTCTGGTCGTCGGGATGGGGATGCCGCTGCAGGAGCGCTGGCTGATGGCGAACCGAAAGAGGCTCGACGTCGGCGTGGCGCTCACGGGCGGGGCCGCGTTCGACTACGTCTCCGGGCGGCTGCGTCGCGGGCCACGCTTGCTCACGGAGAACGGCTTCGAGTGGCTGGCGCGCCTCATCATCGAGCCGCGCAGGCTGTGGCGGCGGTATCTCGTCGGCAACCCTGCCTTTCTGACGCGGGTTTTGCGCCAGCGCCTGGGGGAGGCGCTCAGCTCACGACGCGTGTAGAATGTCCGGCGTGAGGGGGATGCACCCGTGCCAGCGCCTGTCCGTTCGTCTCGCGGCGATCACGCTACTCGCCGCCTGCATGCTCCTGTTCGCCTCCGGCGAAGCGCCCGCCGCCAGCACTTACGTGGATTTCGACGCGCACGACACCTACGAGACGCTCTCCTCCGCCAACAAGAGCGGCGTCGTCGTCAAGAAGACCTCCGGCGGAGCGGTGGTGAGGCTGGCGCCGGGCAGGAGCCGGGGCGCGCTCACCCTGAAGCCTCGCACGACGGCGACGAGGTTCGACACGCTCGTCCCCTCCTGGAACGCGAGCACCCCTTCAGGGACCTGGGTCCGGGTCCAGCTCCGCGTGCGCTCCGGCGGAAAGTGGACGGGCTGGTTCGACCTTGGAGTGTGGGCAAAGGGAACCGGAACGGTGAAGCGCCACAGCACGGACGGACAGAGGTCCGGCGACTGGCGGGTCCTCACCGACACCCTGCAGAGCGCGGGTCCGGTCTTCGCCGGCGCTTACCAGTACCGCATCACGCTCCACTCCAAGAAGGAGGGCCGGTCCCCGCAGGTGCGTGCTCTCTTCACGGTCGCCTCCGACTCTTACAGGCACGGCGATCCTTCAGGCATCCCGGCGCTCAGGGCCGCCTGGGGCAGAGACCTCGACGTGCCGCGGCGCTCACAGATGGTCTACCCGGACGGTGGGGAGGTCTGGTGCAGTCCGACCTCGCTCTCGATGGTGATGGCCTACTGGGCGAAGAGGACCGGGCGCGGCGCCCTCAATCAGAGCGTGCCCACCGTGGCGCGCGGAACCTACGACTACACCTACCGCGGCTGGGGCAACTGGCCGTTCAACACCGCATATGCCGGGGCCTACGGGCTGGAAGCGAAGGTGAGCCGCTTCTCCCAGATAGAGCAGGCGGAGCGCTGGATCGACATGGGGATCCCCGTGATCGCCAGCATAGCCTGGAACAACCGCTACAGCAGCACCTACCTGAGGGGAGCGCCCATCCCCGCGAGCGACGGGCACTTGCTCGTGATCCGGGGCTTCACCGCCTCGGGTGACGTGATCGTCAACGACCCGGCGGCGAGCAGCGACTCCCGCGTGCGCCGCGTCTACGACCGCGCCCAGTTCTCGCGGGCCTGGCTCCGCACGGGCTCCGGCGGCGTCGTCTATCTGGTACACCCCAAGACCTGGCGCACACCCTACCCCTACGCCTCCCGCGGGAGCTGGTAGGCTCCTGCGGATAGGCTCGCAATCCGCGCGGGCGGTATACTCGCTTCCGGAGTGGTGACGTGAGTATCTTGAGGGACTCCTGCAGGAAGCTTCTGGGTCTGAAGCCCCTGCGGCGCCTCCTGAGCGTTCTCACGCTCGCCGTAATGGATGGCGCCTCGCTTCTCGCCGGGCTCGTCTCTGCGGCGTATCTCGCGGACGGCGGAACGGCGGAGGCGCTCTACCCGGCGC
The DNA here is from genome assembly GCA_040757515.1 of Actinomycetota bacterium. Classification (GTDB taxonomy): domain Bacteria; phylum Actinomycetota; class Rubrobacteria; order Rubrobacterales; family Rubrobacteraceae; genus JBFLXF01. The sequence goes on along the minus strand of JBFLXF010000181.1, from coordinate 2,949 downwards.
CGATCCTGGTGACGGCATGGATCGCGGTCTTCGCCGTGCTCAGGCTCTACGACCGGGCGCCGGTCAGGCGCAACCCGGGCGCCCTTCTCGGCGGGGCGCTCTCCTGGGCCGGCCTTGCGGCCGCCGGGACGGCGGTCTACCCCGGGACCGGGCTTGGGCTCGCCGAGATCCTGTTCGCTGCGATCGTCGGCGGGGCTCTGGCTGCGCCTCTGAGGTACCTCTTCGAGCGGGGGGTAGAGAGGATCTACCGCCGCGGCCTGGGACAGGTGCCGGTCGTGGTGATGGGCCCCGCCGATGGTCGCGCCCGCGTGTTGCGGACCATTGCGAGCGGGCCGGGGGCGTACTCCGTGGCGGGAGAGGTCGAGACCCGGCAGGGGGAGAGCCTGGCCGCGCTCCGGGAGGCGCTCGACCGGACGGAGGCGCGGGGCGTGATCCTGGTGGGGGCCGAACGCATGTCCGACGAGGAGCTGCTGGAGATTTTGCGTTCCGTCCGTCTGCGCGGGGTGCAGATGCGCGTGGTGCCGGGCGCTCTGGCCCTGCTGCGGACCCGCGCCATCATCTCCCACGGTACCGGCGTCCCGCTCCTGGAGGTCCGCTACCCGCACCTGGACAACACGCAGCGCGTCCTCAAGCGCGCGATGGACGTCGCCGTCTCCCTCGCGGGACTTGCCGTGCTTGCGCCGTTTCTTCTCGCCGTGGCGGCCGCCGTCAGGATCGACTCCCCGGGGCCGGCCCTCTTCAGGCAGAAGCGAGTCGGGGCCGACGGAAAGACCTTCATCTGCTACATGTTCCGCTCGATGCGCGAGGACGCCGAGATGCGGCAGGAGGGACTGGAGGCGTCCAACGAGGCCGGTGGGCCGATCTTCAAGATGCGGGATGATCCCCGCATCACGCGGGTCGGAAGGTTACTGCGGCGCTGGAGCATAGACGAGCTTCCCCAGCTCTGGAACGTCCTCAGGGGCGAGATGAGTCTGGTGGGACCGCGGCCCCTGCCGGTGCGGGACTTCTTGCGGATGGAGGAGGAGCACAAGAAGCGGCTCGCCGCCGTACCGGGTATGACAGGGTACTGGCAGATCAGCGGCCGCAGCAACCTCTCCTTCGAGGAGATGGTCCGCCTGGATCTCTACTACATCGAGAACTGGTCGCTCTCGTTCGACCTCAAGATCATACTGCGCACCATCGGTGCCGTGCTCCGGCGCGAGGGCGCCTACTGAGGGTGACCGGCGCTTACGACGCGGTGGTGGTAGGCTCGGGGCCTAACGGGCTGGCCGCCGCCGTGACGCTGGCGCGGGCGGGCCGCTCCGTGGTCGTGATCGAGGCCGAGGAGACCGTGGGCGGCGGGGCGCGTTCGGCTGAGCTAACGCTCCCCGGCTTTGTCCACGACCTCGGCTCGGCGATCCACCCTCTCGCGCTCGCCTCGCCGTTTTTTCGTGCGCTGCCGCTCGAGGAGCACGGCCTGGAGTGGGTCCATCCGCCGGCGCCGCTGGCCCACCCCTTCGACGACGGCACTGCCGCCGCTCTCGAACGCTCGACGGCGGCGACCGCCGGGAGGCTCGGCCCCGACGCGGCAGCCTACCGACGGCTCATGGATCCCGCCGTCGCCGACTGGGAGACGCTCATGGAGGCTGTGCTCGGCCCGCCGCGGCGCCCGCGGCGCCCGCGCGCTCTGGTCCGCTTCGGTCTGCGTGCCGCGCGCCCCGCCCGGCGTCTTGCGGAGGCGCTCTTCGCGGGGCAGAGAGCTCGCGGCCTCTTCGCCGGGAACGCGGCGCACTCGGTCCTGCCGCTTGAGCGGCCTCCGAGCGCCGCCTTCGGGCTCGTGCTCGGACTGCTGGGGCACGCCGTCGGGTGGCCGTTCCCCAGGGGCGGGGCGCAGAGGATAGCCGACGCCCTGGCCTCCTATCTGCGGTCGCTGGGAGGGGAGATCCTCACCGGCTGGCGCGTGAGGTCGGTGGAGGAGCTGCCGCGCACCCGCACGGTGCTCTTCGACGTCGCGCCGCGCCGGCTGCTGGAGATCTCCGGCGAGCACTTCACCGGGGCGTATAGGTGGTGGCTTCGGCGCTTTCGTCACGGTCCCGGCGTCTTTAAGGTCGACTACGCGCTCGACGGCCCGGTCCCGTGGCGGGCCGCGGAGTGCCGCCGGGCGGGGACCGTCCACCTGGGCGGCACGCTGGAGGAGGTCTCGGCGAGCGAGGCCGCCGTGTGGCGCGGCGAGCACCCCGAGCGGCCGTTCGTGCTGCTCGCCCAGCAGAGCCTCTTCGACCCGACGCGCGCCCCAGAGGGGAGGCATGTAGTCTGGGCTTACTGCCACGTCCCCAACGGTTCCACCTTCGATATGACCGGGCGTATCGAGGCGCAGATAGAACGCTTCGCTCCCGGCTTTCGCGACCGCATCCTCGCTCACGCCGCCGCCGGGCCCGCGGAACTCGAGAGCCGGAACCCCAACCTCGTCGGCGGGGATATCAGCGGGGGGGCGATGACGTTCAGGCAGCTGCTCTTGCGGCCGGTCCCCCGGCCCAACCCATACTCCACACCGGCCAGGGGGCTCTACATCTGCTCTTCGTCCACGCCCCCCGGAGGGGGCGTACACGGGATGTGCGGCCACTTCGCCGCCCGCTCCGCGCTGCGCTACCTGCGGTGAGGTTCAGAGGGGCGAGGTGTCTCACAAGCCCGCCGCCGAGCACGAGCCAGACGGAGCTGATCCGCACCAGCACGCTCCGCGCCGCCAGCACCGCGAGCGCGCCCGCCGCCAGAGGAGCGGTATCTTCCCGATCCCGGTCAGGAGGTAGAGCGCCGCCGACGTCAGCGGTCCCTTCATGGCGGTCTTCGGCAGGCTCCAGAGCACGTGGGCGGCTATCGCGATGATGACCGGTGCGACACCGTAGAGCAGAGCCCTCGCCGGTCGGGGTGCTCCCGTAGCGGATGGGCAGGACCCAAAGGAGAAAACTATGA
>JBFLXF010000180.1:0-5520 GCA_040757515.1 Actinomycetota bacterium | reverse complement strand
GACGCCCCCATCGGCTACGTCTCCTCGACGATGGAGTGGGCCGAGCGGGCGGGCGAGCCCGACCGCTGGCGCGAGTACTGGCAGGAGCCCGACACGAAGCTCGTCCACTTTATCGGGAAGGACAACACGGTCTTCCACGCCGTGGTGTGGCCCGCGATGCTGATGGGCGTCGGCGAGGACGGCGAGGAGCCCTACGTCCTGCCCTACGACGTCCCGGCCAACGAGTTTATGAACCTGGAGGTTACCGTCGACGGCGAGCGGCGCGAGGTGCAGATGTCCACGAGCCGCAACCTGGCCGTCTGGCTGCACGAGGCTCTCGACCGCTTCCCGGCCGACCCGCTGCGCTTCTACCTGGCCTCCAACCTTCCGGAGACCGGGGATGTGGCGTTCTCCTGGCGCGAGTTCCAGTCGAGGGTGAACTCGGACCTGATCGGGAACCTCGGCAACTACATCAATCGCGTCCTCTCCTTTACCGAGCGCTACTTCGGCGGCGAGTTGCAGCGGCCCGAAGGCCCGTCCGAGGAGGCCGCCGGGGTCTTCGAGGACTTCAGGGAGCTGGAGCGGCGCTACGAGGAGAGGATGCTCGCCCAGCGCCCGCGCGAGGCGCTCGGGGAGCTTCTGGCGATAGGACGGCGAGCCAACCGCTTCTTCGACGCCTCGGCTCCGTGGAAATCTCGCAAGGAGAACCCGGAGAAGGCGCGCGCCGATCTCTATGTCTGCGCGGCCTTGCTCGGCTCCATCGCCTACCACGCCGCCCCCTACGTTCCGGAGGCCATCGAGCGGCTGGAGGGTTTCTTCGACGGGCCGGTCGCCCGCATCTCCGACCTGGAGGAGCTCCCCGGGCGCTACCGTGTGGAGGGCGCGAAGCCACTCTTCCGCAGGGTAGAGGACGAGGAGGTGGCGGCAGCCGAGGAGCAGCTCCTGCGGGCGCTGCGCGGGGAGTAGTCTCGCTACGCCGTTCTCAGGCGCAGCGAGAGCAGGAAGACCAGAAAGCCCGCGGCGGAGATGGTGAGCAGGGCCAGCCGCAGCCCGACGAGCTCCGCGAGGCCGCCCACGACCACGGGCCCGAGCAAGAACCCGCCGTAGCCCAGCGTGGTCACGAGCGTGATGGCCGCCCCCGCCCGCTCGGGTGCGAGGTCGCCCGCGAGGGAGAAGGCCACGGGCACCACGGCGGCGAGCGCGAGGCCGACCACCAGGAAGCCCCCGACCACGAGCACGGGCCGGGTGGTCGCCAGCGAGAACGCCATGCCGCAGGCGGCGAGCAGGCCGGCCCAGGCGATGGTCGTCCGGTCTCCGAGACGCGCCACGACGAAGGCGGCGCCGAGCCTCCCGGCGGCCATCGCGCCGTAGAAGACGGCGACGCCGGAGCCGCCGACGAGCGCCGGCAGCCCGAGCGTCCCGCGCAGGTAGACGCCGGACCAGTGCTCCATCTCGCCCTCGGCGAGCAAGCCGAGCGTCGCGATGAGGGCTACGAGCAGGAGCGCCGGGCTGCGGTAGAGGCGCGGGCTAGCGTCACGCCGGGTGCGGGGACGCGGCAGGCGCGCGGCCGCGACGGCGACCATCACGGCGGCCAGCGGCGCGAGGGTCAGCAGGTAGACGGACCGGTAGCCCGTGCCGGCCTGCAGGAGCGCCCCGGCGGAGAGCGCACCTGCCACGCCTCCGGCGCTGAACGAGGCGTGGAGCACGGGCATCAGGCGCCGCCCGGAGGCCTGCTCGAGGTCCACGGCCGAGGCGTTGATCCCGACGTCGTAGAGCCCGGAGGCGGCGTAGAGGAGGACGAGCGCCCCGAGGAGGGCGGCGTATCCGCCGGAGGCGGCGAGGGCCGCTATCCCGCAGCCGAAGGCGAGGGCCGATAGCAGGACGAAGGGCTTGCGCCCGATCCGGTCCGAGAGCCGTCCCAGGAACGCCATCGCGGCTATCGAGGAGGCGGCCCCGACGAAGAGGGCGGTCCCCAGCGGACCCGGCGAGAGTTCCAGCACGCGCGCCAGGTCTGCGAGCAGCACCGCGAAGACGCCCCAGAAGACCCCGAAGAAACCGAACGTTCCAAGCAGCACGGGAAGCGCCCCCGCGCCGGGCTTTCTCATGCCGTAGCCGCAGCATGAGCCCTCCCGCGGCTACGGCCCGGAGAGTGCCTCGCAAACCCCGTCGCCCGGGCGCGGCTCACCCCGGCTTCGCGCCGCCGAAGAGCGCCAGTTCCAGCCACTTCCAGTAGCAGTCCACGTCGGAGAACCCGATCCCGCGCAGCCACAAGAGCTGCGCGAAGAGATCGAGCGGGCGATCCACCGGATCGCGGGAGTCGGGGCTGCGGCCCATCGCCGCGAGGAATCTGCGCCGCAACGCCGGGGTCGGGGAGGCGACGCGATCGAGGTTCAGGAAGAGACCGCCGGGCTCCAGCGCCTCGAAGACCTCCCCGTAGAGTGAGCGCTTGCGGTCGTCCTCCAGGTGGTGCAGGGCGATGCGCGAGACGACCGCGCCGAAGCGCCCCATCTCCGGCAGCGGCTCGTTCAGGTCGTGCTCCAGGACGCGCACCCCTTCCCGGCCCGCGAACCTCTCCCGTGCCTTCTGCAGCATGAGCGGCGAGGCGTCGAGGGCGACGCCGGAGGAGCCGGGCCGGTGAGCCACGACGAGGTCGAGCAGCCGCCCGTCCCCGGTCCCCAGGTCGAGGACGCGCAGAGGGCGCTCCGGGAGCATCTCCAGCAACACCCCCTCGCCCTCGCCGATGTGCGGCAGGTTCGCGGCACGCACGAGGTAGCCACGCACCCGCTCCTCCGAGGCCCACCCCTCCACAGACTACGCCTTCCTGTAGCGGGTGGAGACGGTGCGGGTACCGTCGGGAAGCTCGCCTATCTCGTAGTCGCCGAAGAGGATCGGGTCTGCGGCGCGCAGGCACAGAAAGAGCCGCAGGGCGAGCGCACGGATCTCGCTCTCCGCGTGGGCGTCGGCGCGCATCTCGATAATGTGCCTGAGGGCCCTTACGTTCCCGGTAAAGACCATCGGCGCCTCGGTCTCGTTGGGCAACAGCGAGCGCGCGGTCTGCTGCACCTTCTTTCTGGCGTCGGTCTTGTAGTCCGCGGAGAGCATCGCGGCCCCGTCCTCCTGCCGCTCCAGCAGCCTCCCGGCCATCTCCTCGTACTCGGCGGCGGCCCGGTCGGCCCGCTGCTCGAAGAGCCGGTGCAGCTCCTCGTCCTCCTGGTACTCGGGCCGCTCCACAAAGCGCAGGACGCTCCCGCTGACGTAGCGCTGGCTCACCTGGGAAAAACCGGTGCCGGCTCTGTGCCGGACCAGCTCATGCGTCACGCTGCGGCTCAGGCCGTAGAGCAGGAAGCTGAAGCTGGCGTGCTCCAGCACGCTACCGTGCCCGGCCGAGACGAGGCGCTCGAAGTAGGCGGCGGCGCTCTCGTTCCTCGTACGCCGGGGGCCGAAGGAAGCGTAGCAGAGCTGCCCGGCCGTCTTGCAGAGCTGAGAGGAGTCCGGCAGTCGGGTGGGGTCCTCCAGGTACTCGTGAAAGCGCAGACCCGGGTCGAACCCCTCGAGAAAGCCGGCGAGCCCCGCAAGGTTAGTCCGTGGCCGGGCGAGCATGACGACGCCCGGCGCCTTCAGGTAGGGCGTCCCGGCCCTCGTACGATAGACGGGCGAGTGTATGGTGGGGAAGCCATCCTCGACGGTCCCGCCCATCCTCTCGAAGAGCTCGGACGCCAGCCTGCCGGTACGCTCGTCGGTCTCCAACTCTCTCCCTTCTTCGACCTGCCCGGAGAAGGTTAGATCATTTCACGGGCTGTTTCCTGAGAGGCCCGTTCTCCGCTCGGCGCCGCCGGGCCCGATCTCTCCCTCCGGGCGCGGCCCGTCATGCCAGCGGCCACGGCCGCGAGGGCGAAGAACGGAAGCGTGGAGGCGGGTATGTACCAGTTCCAGTCTATGGAGGAGGAGATCAGGTACGCCGTCGCGGCCGCCGCGCTGCCGGCTATTATCGCCCGGCTCCGGCGACTGCGCCCCTTACCGAGGGCGTTCCGGGCGGCGACCAGCAGCAGCCCGGCGGAGAACGCCGCGAACGCCAGGAACGCGAAAACGCCTGTATCCGAGAGCAGGCTCATCCACATGCTGTGTGGGTGGAGCACCTCCCCAGCGTCTTCCGGCTTCTCCTGCTGGTAGACGAGCCGGTAGGTGTCTCCCCCGGTCCCGGTCACGGGGTGCCGCTTCCAGTTCTCCCAGGCGATCCTCCAGAGCAGTATCCTGTCCCCCGCATGGAAGGAGGCGTAGCGCTCCGACTGGTCCAGCGAGAGAGCCTCCGGATCCGTGGTATCCGCCACGCTCGATGCGGAGATCTCGCGCCGCAACTCCTCCAGGCCGCCGTAAGCCTGGAAAGCCGACAGGCTCCACCCGAGACCGATCACGACCGCGGCGGCCACGACGAGCGCACCGGCCACGGATGCCGCGCGGAGCATGCGCCGGGGAACTGCGGCCTCCACCAGCCAGACGACGAGCGTAAAGGCCACCTGCGCGACGAAGGCGAGGAGAATCCCCTGCGTCAGCGGGCTGAGGAACTCCCATCCATCGCTCGCTATCACCTCCAGGCTCACCGGGCGCGACACAAGCCCCGGCATCTCCCGCGCCTGGGAGATCACCCACATCGCCGGCAGGCCGGAGACCAGAGCGTTGCCCAGAACCTCGAACCTGCGCTTCGAGAGCACGGCGAGCACCACGGCTCCCCCCGCCAGCGCCAGCAGGGCACCGCGAGAGAAGCTAAAGAACAAGGCTATGAGGAAGATGGTCCCCGCCGCCGAGTAGACGGCCCTGAGCGGCAGAAAACGCAGGGAATCCGCCCGGAGAGAGCCTGCCCGCGACACACACAACAGGGCGCCCATCGCGCACATCACCCCGAATGTGGGATGGTAGCCCACGGTGGAGGAGGCTCTGGGGTCCGACTCCAGCGAGTTGAAGCCCGTGTACTCCATCACCGTCGGGAAGATCTTCTGCAGCAGGCCGTAGAGCGCTGCAGGGAGCAGCCCCCCGAAGACCATGGTGTCCACGACAAGCCAGCCCCACCTCCGGGCCGCCGGGAGGAGGAGCACGAAGGCGCCGACGTACATCGTCGTCCGCGAGGCCTCGAAGAAGCTCAGCTCCCTGGAGAGGCTCCAAAGGATAGAGAGGCTGATCACCGCCAGGAGAACGGCCAGCGCGCCCGCGAGCGCCCACTGACCGCGGCCGAGGGGTGCCCTCGTAAAGTACCCCGGCACCAGGGTCGAGACGACCAGCAGCACCGAGATGGCAATAGCTCCCCGGTACCACTGGGTCACATAGAACGCACCGTCCTCCAGCGAGAAGAGGAACTGGATCACGGCGACGGTCAGGACGGCCAGCAGCCCGTAGACCACCGCCGGTCCGTTCCCCTTCGCCAGCCGACCGAGCGACGCCATCCGCGAATCGCCGCCCTTCTCGACCATCGCCTTCTCCAGCGTCGTCCCGCCCTCCGGTCGCAAGCTCAAACCGCGCCTCGCCCCCCGAGTACGCCCACCACTGTGC
>JBFLXF010000179.1:0-5520 GCA_040757515.1 Actinomycetota bacterium | reverse complement strand
TCGGAGAAGGAGGAGACGTGGCGAACATCGGCGACTACGAGAAGACCCGCGCGAGCTTCGAGTGGGAGACGCCCGAGCGGTTCAACTTCGGGCGAGACGTGGTAGACAGGTGGGCCGAGGAAGACCGTCCCGCCATGATCTGGTACGGAGCCGGCGGCGAGGAGCGGCGGCTATCTTTCGCGGACTTCTCCCGCCTCTCGAACCGCTTTGCGAACGCCGCCCGCGAGCTGGGCGTCGAGCGCGGCGACAGGGTGATGGTCCTGCTCGGCAAGGTGCCCGAGTGGCATGCAATCCTCACGGGGGTGCTCAAGCTCGGGGCCATAGCCATCCCCTGCGCCCCGCAGCTGCGCGCGGGCGACCTGAAGTTCCGCGCCGAGCACTCCGGCTCCGTGATGATGGTCTCCGGCCCGGAGGGCATCGAGGAGGTAGAGAAGATGCGCGGCGAGGTCCCGGGGCTGCGCCATTTCGTCTCTTTGGGTGTCGAGCATGACGGCTGGGAGAGCTTCGAGAGGCTCACGGACGCAGCGTCCGGCGAGTTCATGGCGGAGGACACCGCCGCGGACGAGGGCGCCTTCATCCTCTACACCTCCGGGACGACCAAGCACCCGAAGGGCGTGCTGCACACGCACGGCTACACGCACGCCAAGCGGATGCAGTCGCGCTACTGGCTCGACCTGCAAGACGGCGACCGGCTCTGGTGCACCTCCGGGACGGGGTGGGCCAAGAGCATCTGGAACGTGTACCTGGGGCCGTGGAGCTGGGGAACGGAGATCTTCTTCCACGAGGGCGGCTTCGATCCGGCCGAGCGCCTCGACCTCATGCAGCGCTACGAGATCACGGTTCTCTGCCAGGCCCCGACCGAGTACCGGCTCCTGGCGAAGACCAAAGAGCTCGAGCGGGCCGACCTCTCGAAGATAAGGCATGCCGTCTCCGCCGGGGAGCCGCTGAACCCGCCCGTCATCGAGAGGTGGAGGGAGCTGCACGGGATCACGATCTACGACGGCTACGGCCAGACGGAGAACACCCTGCTCGTGGGCAACTTCCCGGGCCTGGAGGTGCGCCCCGGCTCGATGGGCAAGCCCTCCCCCGGCTGCGACGTGAGGGTCATAGACCTCGACGGCAACGAATGCCCGCCCGGCGAGCCCGGCGACATCGCTCTCGCGGGGCGCATCCCCGCGCTCTTCAAGGAGTACTGGAACCAGCCGGAGGAGACCGAGGCCGTCTTCAGGAACGGACACTACCTCACCGGAGACAGGGCGTACCGGGACGAGGACGGCTACCTGTGGTTCGTGGGCCGCTCGGACGACGTGATCCTTTCGGCGGGCTACCGCATCGGCCCCTTCGAGGTCGAGAGCGCCCTCATAGAGCACCCGGCGGTCGTGGAGAGCGCCGTGGTCGCCTCCCCGGACGAGGACCGCGGCAGCGTCGTGAAGGCCTACGTCGTGCTCGGCGAGGGCTACGAGCCCTCCGACGATCTCGTGAGGGAGCTGCAGGAGTTCTGCAAGTCCCAGACCGCCCCGTATAAGTACCCGCGCAGGATCGAGTTCATAACCGAGCTGCCCAAGACGACCAGCGGCAAGATCCGGCGCGTAGAGTTGAGGCAGCGCGAGATGGCCGGGGCCTCCTGAGCGAGTGCCGGTTCCCGGCGCTCTCTCCGGCGAGGAGCTCTGCTACCTCACTACCACGGGCAGAGAGACGGGCAGGCCGCACGAGGTGGAGATGTGGTTCGCCGCCGGACCCGGAGGCGGGACGCTCTACCTGCTCTCCGGCGGCCGGGAACGCTCCGACTGGGTGCGGAACCTGCTCGAAAACCCGGAGGTCACGGTCCGCATCGCCGGAGAGACCTTCGAGGGACGCGCCCGCGTCGTCGAGGGCGGCGAGGAGGACGGGCTAGCACGGAGGCTCCTCGTCGAGAAGTACGAGAGCACGCCCGGCGGCCTCTCGAACTGGAGGCGGACGGCGCTGCCGGTCGCGGTAGACATCGGGGGCTAGGCTCCGATGGACCGCCGTGAGGGTGCCGTGCCGGTCGCGCGCTCGCGGCTGGCACGGGACCTGGTGAGGCTCGGCCTGGGACCGGGCGGCGTGGCGATGGTCCACTGCCGGATGAGCGCCTTGGGGCACGTGATCGGGGGCGCGGAGACCGTCGTGCGCGCCCTGCTCGACGCTCTGGGCCCGGAGGGGACGATCGCGGCCTACACAGGCTGGCAGGACGAGCCGCCAGAGGACCTCGACGCACTCGACGTGGAGACGAGGCGGCTCTACCTCGAGGAGCACCCGGCCTACGACCCGCGCGTCGCCCTCGCCCGCCGCGAACACGGGCGCGTCCCCGAGGCCCTGCGGACGTGGCCCGGCGCGCGCCACAGCGGCCACCCGGAGGCAGGGGTGGCGGCCGTCGGGCCGCTGTCCAGAGAGCTGACCGCGAGGCACCCCCGCGACGACGCGTACGGCGCAGGAACCCCTTACGCCCGGCTGGTGGAGCTCGGCGGCCGGGTCCTGATGCTCGGCGCGCCCCTGGGAACCGCCACGCTCGTCCACCACGCGGAGGCCATAGCGAGGGTACCCGGCAAGCGCCGCGTGACCTACGGTATGCCCGTGGTGGAAGGGAGCCCGGGCGAGCGCGTCTGGCGGACCTTCTCGGACATCGACACCTCCGAGGGGGCGCTGCCCTACAGACGGGTGCTCGGAGGGGAGGACTACATCGAGCACATCGCGCGCTCGGCGCTCGCGGCCGGGGCCGGGAGGAGCGGTCCGGCGGGCGAGGCCACGGCCCACCTCTTCGACGCGCGGGCGCTCGTCGAGCACGCGGTGGCCTGGATCGAGGACAACTTCGCGGGCACCCCTCCCGGAGAGCCCCGCTAGAACCTCAGCAGCGCCGCGAGCTGCGCGAGGCTGCCCGCCATACGGGGGCCGTACCAGGTGATCATCTTGCCGTCCACGAGGAAGACGCGATCCGAACGGGCGGCGGGGACATCGAGCGCATAGAACTCGGGCAGGTCCTCGGCTGAGAAGGGGTACGGCTCGTCGGGGAGCAGGACGACCTCAGGCTGAAGGCGTTCGACCTCCTTCAGCGAGACCTCCGGGTAGCGAGTACTCTCCCCGCAGACGTTCTCGCCGCCGCACACCCGCAGCACGTCGTGGGCGTAGGTGTCGCCTCCGACGCTCATGTACGGCCGCTTCCAGATCGGGACGAAGACCCGCCGCCTCGCTTCGGCGCCCCGCAGCCTCGCCAGAGCCCGCTCGACGGGACCGAGTACCTCCCCGGCGCGCGGCGCCCCGACGAGCGAGGCCAGCTCGCGCAGCATCTCGATCGCCCCGGCCACCGTCTGCGGCTCGCCGAGAAAGACAGGGACGCCCGCCTCCCGCAGCGCCTCGACGTCCTCGCGAGCGTTCTCCTCCTTTACGGCAACGACGAGGTCGGGCTCGAGGGAGAGCACGCGGGGGAGGTCCACCTTCTTGGTCCCGCCGACCTTCGCCACCCTCCCGACGGCGTGCGGCGGCTGGGTGCAGTAGCGGGTACGCCCCACGACCCTATCGCCCGCGCCGAAGGCGAAGAGCGTCTCCGTCAGGCTCGGGACCAGGCTCACGATGCGCCGCGGGACGGGGGGCGTGCCCTAGACCTCCTTGAAGATGCGTTCGGAGGCCGAGATCGGGTCGAGCTCGCGGGCGTAGACGCGCTCCATAATCTCCGCGTCGTCCCGCGAAAGCCGCTCGTGCATCTCCCTCTCCAGGCGGTTCGTGGCCCAGGAGACGACGAACTCCCTCAGAGCGGCGCGGCGGCGCCGCTCCAGCTCGCCGCTCTCTTCGAGGTAGGCGCGGTGCTCCCCGACCTTCGCCTTCAACTCCTCGACACCTTCGCCGGTGTCGCCGCGGGTCATCACGATCGGCGGGAACCAGGGGTAGGGGTCGAGCTCGTGGCCGATATCCAGGATCGAGCGCACCTCCGAGGCGGTGTTCTTGGCCTGGGGGTTGTCCGCCTTGTTGATGCAGAAGACGTCCGCGATCTCCATCACCCCGGCCTTTAGCGCCTGCACCGCATCCCCCGCCCCCGGCTGCAGGGCCAGCACCACGGTATCCGCCGCCGAGGCGACCTCTACCTCCCCCTGCCCCACGCCGACGGTCTCGAAGATGACCACGTCGCAGCCGCTCGCCTCCATCGCGAGCCCCGCGAGCCGCGAGCCCCCGGCGAGCCCGCCCAGGTGTCCCCGGCTACCCATCGAGCGGATAAAGACACCCGGATCGAGGAAGTGATCGGAGAGGCGGATGCGGTCGCCGAGGATCGCGCCTTTAGAGAACGGGCTCGACGGATCCACGGAGACCACGCCGACCCTCTTGTTCTCGTCGCGGTAGAGTTTTATGAGCTTCGCGATGATGCTGCTCTTGCCCACGCCGGGAGGACCGGTAAAGCCTACCGTCACTGCGCTCCCGGTGTGGGGGTAGATCTGCGCGACGATGCCGGGCGTCTCCGGGTCCTCGCGCTCTATCTTGGAGATCACCCGCGCCAGGGCCCGCCGGTCGCCGGAGAGCAGGCGCTCGACGAGGTTATCGCCGGGCACGGGTCGCTTTCCCACCGGGATGATTTGCGAGGGCCGTTCTCCCCATGCCGTCTATATTAGCAGCCCGGACGAGCCGGGCCAGCACCGGACTTCCGACCTTTGGCGGGTGCGTGAGGCGCGAGGTTCCCGCACCGGGTTCCCGTACTATCAGGCAGGCTTTATGTTCTGGTTGACGCGGAATAGGTTGTTGGGATCGTACCCGCTCTTCACGGCGGCCAGGCGCTCGTAGTTGCCCCGGTAGCTCGCCCGGACGCGATCCTGTCCCTCCTCCATCATGAAGTTCACGTACGCCCCGCCGCCCGAGTATGGGTGCAACGCCTCCCAGTATCGCCTCGTCCAGGAGATGATGCGCTCGCCGCTCGCCGGGTCCGGATCCACGCCGACGATGACCTGGGCCCAGTTCGCGTCGCGGTAGCTAAAGGCCGTATCCTCGCTCCCGACCCTGTGCGCTGCCCCATCTATCGGGTAGAGGTGCATGGTCGAGTGCATGGTCGGTAGCTCCGAAGCGTACTCGACATGCAACCCGATGGCCTCGTCTGAGAGCTCGTTCACGAAGTCCGCCTTCCAGTACCACTGCAAGCCCGGAGGGTACAGGCCATCGAAGGCGCTCTGCAGGGCGGGATACGGCATGGCGTGGACGCCGTGGAGCGCCGGAGATCCGAACCTCCGCACGGGCTCGAATACCTCGTCGGCGCTCTCCTCCGGACCGGTGTAGCACCATACCACCCCGCACATCTTCTGCAGGTGCAGTTTTTCGGGGAAGGGAGGCACGGGAGGCACGGTCAGAAAGGCGAAGAAGCCGTTGAGGTCTTCCGGCGCCTCGAGGATGAAGTCACGGTACCACCGCATGACCTCGGGGGCCTGCTCCAGCGGCCAGAGCGTCGGTCCCCCGATAACGTCGCGGACCGGGTGCAGCCTGAAGAGGAAGGAGGTGACGATCCCGAAGTTCCCCCCGCCCCCGCGCACC
>JBFLXF010000178.1:0-5536 GCA_040757515.1 Actinomycetota bacterium | reverse complement strand
AGTGGGACGAGGCCAAATGCATCCAGAACGCCCGGGAAGCAGTCCAGGATGAGGAGATCGTCGGTTGGATCGGGCCGTTCAACTCCGGTTGCGCGGCGCTGCAGATCCCGATCCTCAACGAGGCGGGTCTGGTCATGATCAGCCCTTCCAACACCTATGTCGGTCTTACGCAGGAGGGCGGCGATCCCTCAGAGCCGGAGCAGTACTACCCGACGGGCGAGCGCAACTATGCTCGCGTCATCCCCGCCGACGACAAGCAGGGCAGGCTTGGGGCCGTCCTGATGAAGGAGGAGGACGTGGAGACCGTCTTCATACTCGACGACCGCGAGACCTACGGTGAGAGTCTCGCCGACCAGGTGGAGCGGAGCGCCGGGAAGCTCGGCATAGAGGTCGTTGGGCGTGAAGGGATAGATGGCTCGGCCGGCGACTACCGCGGCCTGATGAGCCGGATAGCCGAGACGGAGCCCGACGCCATCTATTTCGGCGGTCTCGTGGAGAACAACGCCGGCCAGCTGGTGCGCGATAAGGTCGAGGCCGGGATGTCCAATGAGGAGGTTCTCTTCGTTGCGTCAGACGGTGTACTAGCAGACGGCTACATCCGGAAGGGAGACGACGCCGCGGAGGGTACCTACGTCACCTTCAGCGGCATCCCGCCGGAGAGACTTGGCGAGAAGGGCAGGGACTTTGTCGCCCGGTACGGCGAGAGATATGGGCGTGAGCTCACGGTCTACAGCGCCTACGCCTATGAGGCCGCGAACGTGATGCTTGACGCCGTCGAACGGGCCGCCGAGGAGGCCGGCGGCGTCCCCGACCGTGCGGCGGTGAGAGAGGAAGTCTTCGCTACCAGCGACTATGACGGCGTGCTCGGGAGCTGGGGTTTCGACGAGAACGGCGATACTACCCTCTCCAGGCTCGCCGTCCATCATGTCGAGGGAGGCGAATTCGTGCTCGACCGCGTGCTGGACATCTCGAAGCGGAACGGGGAAGGCCTGTGAGTATAGAGAGGTCGCCCCTCCGTTCCGCGCCGGGGGTCCGCGAGTCGGGGGTCCGCGAGTCTTGCGGGTGTGGCACTGTTCTACGCTAGGGCGGAGGCGCAGACAACGCCGCTTTACTGGCGAAGAAACTCACGCCGTCGCTGAGTTTCGGCGAGATCATAAGCCACCCTGCGGTTAGACGCGCCCTGCGGAGGGGTAGCATAGGAGAGCGGGCGGCGGCACGGCGCATTGATATTGTGCGGCCCGTGTGGGGAAGGAAGAGAGCCCGCGAAGGCTCTGAAGGGTTGGAAAGGCGGGTGATCGGAAGATGGTTGAGGGCAGAAAGATTTCAACCCCTTCCGGAAGGCTTGGGGTGCTGATGCCGGGGATGGGGGCGGTGGCCACCACCTTCATCGCCGGGGTGGAACTGGTGAAAAAGGGCCTTGCCGAGCCTGTTGGATCGCTGACTCAGATGGCGGCTCTGAGCCCGAAGAGCCCTCAGGAGAGCCCGCCGAAGATAAGAGAGATCGTCCCGCTTTACGAGCTTAAGGATCTGGTCTTTGGAGGCTGGGATGCCTTCCCCGATGACGCCTACGAGGCGGCGGTCGCCGCCAGGGTGCTCGATAAGAGTCATCTGAACGCCGTGCGCGAGGAGCTAAAGACCATCTCTCCGATGCCTGCGCTCTTTGAGGAGCGCTGCGTGCGCAAGCTCTCGGCGAGGCACACAAAGAGCTACGGCTCCCTTATGGAGGGAGCCGAGCAGGTACGCCAGGACATCCGGGCCTTCAAGAGAGAGCATGCTCTTGAGAACGTGGTGATGATCAACTGCGCCTCCACGGAGGTCTACATTGAGTATGAGCGGGAGGCTCACTGCACCCTTGAAGGCTTTGAGCGGGCGCTGGAGCGCAGCGCGCCCTCGATCTCTCCTGCGATGATCTACGCGTATGCGGCGATACAGGAGGGGGTTGCCTACGCCAACGGAGCACCGTCTGTGGCGGCGGAGGTACCTGCGCTTGCGCAGTTGGCCAAAGAGAGAGGCGTTCCGGTTGCGGGCAAGGACTTCAAGACGGGCCAGACACTGCTAAAGACCATACTGGCGCCGGGGCTGCGAGCGAGGATGCTTGGGATAGAGGGCTGGTTTTCGACCAATATTCTTGGCAACCGCGACGGAGAGGTTCTCGACGACGCGGGCAGCCTCAAGAGCAAGGAGCTCTCAAAGCTGTCGGTGCTTGGAGGGATTCTGCGCCCGGATCACTATCCTGAGCTCTACGGCGAGGTGCACCATCTGGTCAAGATCCACTACTACCCGCCGAGAGGGGACGCCAAGGAAGGTTGGGACAACATAGACATCTTTGGGTGGCTTGGGTATCCGATGCAGATAAAGATAAACCTTTTGGCCCGGGACTCGATACTTGCGGCGCCGATAGTGCTTGATCTTGCGCTGTTTCTGGATCTGAGCCGCCGGGCGGGGATGGGAGGGGTACAGGAGTGGCTCTCTTTCTACTTCAAGAGTCCGATGAGTGCTGAGGGTTGTCTGCCGGAGCACGATCTCTTTGTGCAGCTTGCAAATCTGGAGTCCGCCCTCAGGCTTATCGCGGGGAGGGTCCGCTAGAGGGCGACCCGCTTGAGGGATTATCTCTGTGCCGGCGTTGCAGAAATCCGCAGAGCCTCGGCCGCTCCGGCTCCTGCTCGTCGTGGACTCGCTCGGCGTCGGGGGCACTGAGCGGCACGTCGTAGATCTGGCGATCTCTCTCTCGCGGGAGGGCTACGCGGTTACGGTCGCCTGCTCGGTGGCGGGACCTTTCGCGGAGTCGCTTGCGGCGTCGGGTATCCCCGTTGAAGCGTTGGTCGGGCGGCTGGTCAAGCGGCGGGTGAGCCCGACGTACGTGCGTCGGCTGGCCCGTCTGATGAGGTCGGAGCGTTACGATCTTGTGCACGCTCACATCTATGCGAGCGCCGCCGCAGCCGCGGTCGCCACGTTAGGGACGCACGTGCCGCTCGTGGTCACGGAGCACACCGAGGGGGTCTGGCAGGACCGGAGGGCGCGGCTCGTGAGCCGGTCGGTCTACCGCCGGGCGGAGCACGTCATCGCGGTCTCCGGGGCGATCCAGTGCCGCCTCCTCCGTAGGGATGGGGTAGCGCCCGAGAAGGTTACGAAGATACCCAATGCCGTGGTGACGCTGCCCGAGGAGCCGGGGCCTCTCGACCCTCTTCCAGAAGAGCTTAGAGAGGGTGCGCTGGCCGGCGTCGTCGCCCGTCTGCAACCGGAGAAGGGGGTGGACGTCTTCCTGGAGGCCGCCTCTCGGGTGGCGTCCCTCATGCCGGAGGCGCGCTTCGCCGTGATCGGGGACGGTCCGCTGCGGGCGGAACTGGAGGGGCTTACGCGGAGGCTCGATCTGGAAGACAAGGTATCTTTCCTCGGGCACAGGCCGGACGCTCGCGCCCTGATGGGGATGCTAGACGTGATCGCCGTCCCGTCCGTCACCGAGGGAGCGCCGCTGGTCGTTCTGGAGGCGATGGCTGCAGCCGCTCCGATCGTGGCGAGCCATGTGGGGGGCATCCCGGACCAGGTGCGGGACGGCGAGGAGGCGCTCCTCGTGCCCCCGCTCGACCCGGACGCTCTGGCCGGAGCTATCCTGCATCTGCTTCGCGATCCCTCCCGCGCCCGCGATCTCGGTGAGGCGGCGCGCCGGCGCCGCCTCGGAGTCCGACCACGGAGAGATGGTGCGCCGTATCGAGGGGGTCTACCGCCGCGCTCTGCGGCTTCCTCCCCAACCCGGTAAGGCTCCCGAGGCTCCCGGTCTGAGGTCGGCTATCCACCTCTTACCCAGGATCTGTCGCGCTCGTATCCGAGCATGAGCAGCTCTTCTCCGGCGTACCTGTCGAAGACCTCGCGCGCTTCGGGTCCGAAGTAGTTGCGCCAGTCTCCGACGACACCTTTCCGCAGGAAGGAGCGGCGGTCCTCCTGCCCGGCGCTTCTTCCCGTCTGACGCTCGAAGGAGAACTCAGCGGCTATCTCTGCGGCGCGCTCCGGGGGCAGGGGCTCGGCGGTCAGCTCCCGGATGATCCTGCCCAGCTCGGTTGCCGCGTCGCGGTGGAGGTCCTCGTAGCGAATGTGGACGGCGTTCTCGCAGCCGTGCCAGCGTCGCACGAAGTCCGTCCAGGAAAAGGGCGGGGAGTGGGGCCGCGTAAACGCGTACTCGATAAACGTCGGGAGGTTGGCGCGGACGTCATCGTAATCCGCAAGCTTCAGCTCCCGGCGGGAGCGCTCGACCTGCAGGCCGTTCCACTGGTGAGGGATGAGCTGCTGATGGTACCAGGAGACCATGACGTCGCGCCCGTCGCGCCAGACTACGACCACGTTCTTTATGCCCCGGGGGCTCAGGTAGTGGCCGTGCATTATCGAGGGCCGCAGCAAGGGAAAGCGGTTGCGCGGAAACGGCACGCCGAGGGCGCGGCCCAGCATCTGGCCGACCCAGGTGCCGCCGGACTTCGGGAACTCGTTGACGACGTAGAACGGCACCATCCCGGAGAGGAGGTGGACCATCCCGGCTCGCAGCCACTCGTTCGCTCTGTCTTGGAGACGATTCACCCCAATACTCTAC
Organism: Actinomycetota bacterium; assembly: GCA_040757515.1. Lineage (GTDB taxonomy): Bacteria > Actinomycetota > Rubrobacteria > Rubrobacterales > Rubrobacteraceae > JBFLXF01. The sequence continues at coordinate 957 of JBFLXF010000178.1, read as the reverse complement.
CCGGATGCGGCCCGGCGCCAACGGGTGCGGGAGAGCGCTCCGTCCGAAGGTATAATCCCCCTGCATGCGCGTGTACCTCATCGACGGCTACTCTCTGCTCTACCGGGCGTTCTACGCCCTGCCGCAGAGCATCGCTACCAGCAGCGGCCTGCCGACCAACGCCCTCTATGGGTTCACCAGCATGATTTTGAAGCTCCTCGATACCGACGAGGAGGTCGGCATAGGCGTGGTATGGGACAGGGGGCTGCCCGCCTTCCGGATGGAGGTCTATCCAGAGTACAAGGCTCACCGCAGCGCCATGCCCGAAGAACTGAAAGTGCAGCTCGACCACCTCGACGAGATCCTGGAGGCTATGAATATCCCTGCCATTCGGGCCGAGGGATTTGAGGCCGACGACGCCATCGCGACCCTCTCGCGGTGTGTCCCCGACGGTACGCGGCTCTACATCGTTACCGGGGACCAAGACGCTATGCAGCTGGTGGACGGCAGGGTGAAGGTGCTCCGTACCACCCGCGGCGTCTCGGAGACGAAGGAGTACGGGCGGAAGGAGGTCATCGAGGAGTACGGGGTCACGCCCGAGCAGATCCCGGACTACAAGGCTCTCACCGGCGACCCTTCGGACAACATCCCCGGCGTGCGGGGCATCGGACCCAAGAGCGCCGCGAGCCTCCTGCAGCGCTTCGGCTCCGTGGAGGGCATCTACGAGCACCTGGACGAGGTCTCCGCCAAGGGAACGCGCAGGAAGCTCGAAGAGGGCCGTGAGAGCGCGTTTCTGTCTCTCGAACTGGCCAGGATGCGCTTCGACGCGCCGGTGGAGTTCGACCCGGAGGCGCTGCGCTTCGAGGGCGTCGCCCCGGAGAGCCGGGACGTGCTCCTCAGGCGCTATGAGTTCCGCAGCCTCGAGCCCAGGATCGCCGCGTTGCCCGTCGTGGGCGGCGAGGAGCTGCCGCCTCCCGA
>JBFLXF010000177.1:0-5547 GCA_040757515.1 Actinomycetota bacterium | reverse complement strand
ATGGGGTTTGGCGCAAGCAGTAAAAACAAAAAGCCCCACAAACTGGGGCTTTCGGGGAGCTGCCGGACCTGGATTCGAACCAGGACTAACTGATCCAGAGTCAGTCGTGCTGCCGTTACACCATCCGGCAATGTCGCAGCGGGGAGTATTGTAGCGCGTGATCGGCGATCCGTCGAGCCTCTAGGCGGGGATACCGCCGGTCTCCATGGCGCGCAGGATCTTTATCCTCTCTTCTATCGGCGGGTGGGTGGAGAAGAGGCCCTTTGCCCGCTTCTCGAAGCCTTTTACAGGATTGACGATGTAGAGGTGGGCTGTGGCGCGGTTGGCGACCTCCAGTACCTCCCTGTCGCCGGAGATCTTCGCCAGTGCGTCGGCCAGACCCTTGGGGTTGCGGGTGAGCTGCACGGCGGTGGCGTCCGCGAGGTACTCGCGCTGGCGGCTTATGGAGAGCTGCAGCAGGCGCGCGAAGAGCGGAGCGAGTATGGCTAGCAGGATAGCGACGATCATCATGATGAGCTGTATCTGCCCGCCGCCTTCGTTCCTGCGTCCTCCCCTGCCGCCGCCGAACCACAGTCCGCGCAGGAAGAAATCGGAGATGAGCACCGTAGTACCGACAAGTACGCCGACGAGCATCGCGTAACGGATGTCGTAGTTGCCGACGTGGGCCATCTCGTGCGCGATCACGCCCTGAAGCTCGTCCCGGTCGAGCTTCTCGAGCAGGCCGCGCGTGACGGCGATCTTGGCGTGCTCGGGGTCGCGGCCAGTGGCGAAGGCGTTCGGGGCCGAGTCCTCGATGATGTAGATCTTCGGCATCGGCAGACCTGCGGCTATGGCCATCTCCTCCACGACGTTGAAGAGGACCGGGGCGTCGTCGTGCGTGATCTCACGGGCACGAGAGGCGGCGAGCACCATCCTGTCGCCCGCGTAGTAGGAGAGGAGGCCGCTTATGGTGCCGGCAACAGAGGCGAGAGCGAGGCCGAAGAGGGCGCCGGCGGGGTCCCCGATCCAGGCGTAGCCGATCACGTACCCCAGGACCACCACGAAGGCGAGAAAGACCAGGATCAGGAGCAGGCTGTTACGCCGGTTGACCGCTATGCGGTCGCGGAAAGTTCCTTCGTAGGGGCTCTGGGTCATCCTAGTCGTAGGAGACCGTCACGGACTCCCGCTCGGGACCGGCGGCCTCGAAGTACTCGCGCTCGGTGAAGCCCATCGCGCGAGCGAAGATCACGGCCGGAAAGCTCTGAATCTTCGTGTTGTAGGCCTGCACGGAGTCATTGTAGTGCTGGCGGGCGAAAGAGATCTTGTTCTCCGTGGACGCCAGCTCCTCCTGGAAGTCCAGCAGCACCCTCGCGGATCGCAGCTCGGGATAGTTCTCGGCGACGGCGAAGAGGTTGCCTATAGCCCCCGAAAGACGCGCCTCGGCCTGGGCCTGCTCCCTCGGGGAGTGCGGCTGCATCGCGGCGGAGCGCGCCCGCGTTATCTCCGTGAGCACATCCTGCTCCTGTCGGAAGTACCGCTTCACGCCCTCGAGGAGGTTGGGGATCAGGTCGTAGCGCCGCTTGAGTTGCACGTCTATCTGGCGGTACGCCTCCTCAACCTCGTTGCGGCGGCGCACCAGTCCGTTGTAGGTGGCGATCGCGTAGATCACGACCGCGATCACGACCACCACGATCAGTATCGTCAGGACGGTGCCCATTCAAGACCTCCAGAACCGAGCGGCTGTCCTGCAGGATTATATCCCTCCCTGTGTCTCCGGGGACGCTACCATAGAGCACCGGACACCGAAGGGAGAACGGCTTGCCCGAGTACGACCTCATAGCCGGCCTCTACGACCTCGAATACCCGCACGAACACGACGTGCCCTTCTGGCTCGCCCTCGCCGAACGCGAGCCCGGCCCCGTCATAGAGTGGGGCGCCGGAACGGGCCGCATCGCCGTCCCGCTGGCGCTGGCAGGCCACGACGTTACCGCCGTCGAGCTCTCCAGGGAGATGGTCGCAAAAGGCCGGAAGAAGGGTACCGAAGTCGAGTGGGTAGTGGGCGACATGCGGATCGCGCGGCCCGGGGGCCGGTTCGGACTTGCGGTATGCGCCTTCAACTCATTTCTATGCCTGCTCTCGGTGGATGACGCGCTGGCCTTTCTGCGCAACGCCCGGGAGCACCTGCTCCCCGGCGGCCTGCTCGGCATCGAGGTCTCGGCGTTCTCGCCGGAGGAGCTTGCCGACCCGCCCGGCGGCCCGGCACTGCGCCACGACCTCACCCGCGACCTGCCGGACGGCAGGCTCGACCGTCTCAGTGTCTCCCGCTACGACCCGGCGACCCAACTGCTCTCGATGCGCCTCTTCTACGAGCTGTACGGCGAAAGAGGCAGGCTGCACGAAAGGCGGGCGCACGACCTGACCATCCGCGTCGTCGGACGCGCGGAGCTGGAGCTGATGCTCCGCCTCGCAGGCTTTGAAGTCGAGGCGGTCTACGGCGGCTTCGAGGGCGAGCCGTTTACGGCGGCGAGCGACCACCTCATCGCGCTGGCGAGAGAGCCATCAACTGCCTGTCACCGGCGGGCAGTCACTCAGTAACCGGCGCGGCACTCGAAGCTACAGGCTAACCGGGCAGCAGACTGCGTCCCATGAGGTACTGGTCGGCCTGGCGGGCGGCCTTGCGGCCCTCGGCGATCGCGGTGACGATGAGGTCCGCTCCGCGGCGAGCGTCGCCGGCGGCGAAGACGCCCGGCACCTTCGTGGCGAATCCCTCCTCCGTGACGATGCCGCCCTTCCGCCCGTACTCGACGCCGAGGTCGGCAAGAAAGCGGTCGCGTACCGGGCCGGTAAAGCCGATGGCGAGCAGGACGAGGTCGGCCTCGATCTCGAAGTCGGTGTCGGGGATGGGCTCTGTCCTGCCGTTCTCGCGCCTCGTGCGCACGGCGTGCATCCGCTCGACCCTGCCGTTCGCGCCGGAGAAACCGGTGACGGCGACGCTCCAGCCGCGTTCGCCGCCCTCCTCGTGCGCCGGGTAGGTCCGCAGGATAAACGGCCAGTCCGGCCACTCCAGCGGGTCCGGGCTCTCGGGCGGCTTGGGACCGTGAGTGAGCACCCTGACCGAGGCGGCCCCCTCCCGATGGGCGTTGCCCAGGCAGTCGGCGCTCGTGTCCCCGCCACCCAAGATGACCACGTTCTTGCCCCGGGCGGTGATGGGCTCCCCCTCCACGGGCAAGCCCGCCACGCGCCGGTTCTGCTGCACCAGGTACTCCATGGCGAGGTGAATGCCCTCCAGCTCGCGCCCCGGCACCGGAAGATCCCGTCCCTGCAACGCCCCCACGGCGACGATTATCGCGTCGAAGCCGCGTCTGAGCTCCTCCGTAGTGGGGTTCTCGCCGACGTGGGCGTTCGTGCGGAACTCTATGCCCTCCTCCTCCATGAGCGCGACGCGCCGGTCCACGACCCACTTCTCGATCTTGTAGTCCGGGATGCCGTAGCGCAGGAGTCCGCCGATCTTATCGTCTTTCTCGAAGACGACGACCGAGTGTCCGGCCCAGTTGAGCTGCTGCGCCGCCGCGAGACCCGCCGGCCCGCTGCCCACGACCGCGATCCTCTTTCCGGTCCTTATCTCCGGCGGCGGGGGCTTCGGCGTCACCCAGCCTTCCTCGAAGGCCCGGTTGATAATGGAGAGCTCTATCTCCTTGATGGTAACGGGACTGTCGTTTATGGAGAGGACGCACGCCGCCTCGCACGGGGCGGGACAGAGCATCCCGGTGAACTCCGGGAAGTTGTTCGTGGCGTGCAGGCGATCTATGGCCTCGCGCCAGTGCTCGCGGTAGACGAGATCGTTCCAGTCCGGGATCAGGTTCCCCAGAGGGCACCCCGTGTTGCAGAACGGCACCCCGCAGTCCATGCACCGCGAGGCCTGTCCCCTTAGCTCCTCCTCCGGCCACGGCTTGTAGACGTAGCGGTAGTCCCGTACCCGCTCCTCGACGGAGCGCTTGGGGACGGGCTTGCGCCCTATCTTCAGGAAACCTTTGGGATCGCCCACTAGCGCGCCACCTCCAGCTCGGCCTCCTGCCTCTCCCGCAAGACCCGCTTGAGGTCGTGGGGCATTACCTTCACGAACCTCGGCAACAGCGCCTCGAACTCATCGAGAACTCTCTTTGCGACCTCGCTGCCGGTCCACTCCAGGTGCCGCTCGACCATGCCGCGAAGGAGCGCCACGTCCTCCTTGCTCTCCACCGCCTCAAGGCCGACCATGTCCCTGTTGCACAATGTATCGAAGCGGCCCTCCTCGTCTAGCACGAAGGCGACGCCACCGCTCATCCCGGCGGCGAAGTTGCGTCCCGTGGGGCCGAGCACCACGACGACCCCGCCCGTCATGTACTCGCAGCCGTGGTCGCCGACGCCCTCGACGACGGCGCGGGCGCCGGAGTTACGCACCGCGAAGCGCTCGCCCGCAAAGCCGCGGAAGTACGCCTCGCCGCCGGTCGCGCCGTAGAGGGCGACGTTGCCGACGACGATGCTCTCCTCGGGCTCGTAGGCCGCGTCCTCCGGCGGGAAGACCGCGAGCCTGCCGCCGGAGAGACCCTTGCCGACGTAGTCGTTCGTGGTCCCCTCGAGAGTGAGGGTGAGACCCTTCGTAGCCCACGCGCCGAAGGACTGGCCGCCGACGCCTCGCATGTCTATCCGGATCGTGCCGTCGGGTAGTCCTTCGGCGCCGTGACGGCGCGCGATCTCCCCGGCCAGCATCCCTCCGACCGTGCGGTTCGTGTTCGTGACGGACTGCGAGAAGCGCACCCTCTCACCCCTCTCAAGAGCGGGACGGCAGCGTTCGATCAGGGCGTTGTCCAGCGACTTCTCGAGGTTGTGGTCCTGGCTCTCGATGTGCCTTATGGCCACACCCTCTCGGGCCTCAGAGCGTGCGAGGATCGCCGAGAGGTCCACCCCGCGCGCCTTCCAGTGCTCGATGGCCCTGCGCGTCTTGAGCCGGTCGGTGCGGCCCACCATCTCCTCGAAGGTGCGGAAGCCCATCCTGGCCATGTACTCCCGAATCTCCTCGGCCAGGAAGAAGAAGTAGTTGATGACGTGCTCCGGCGTGCCGGTGAAGCGCCTCCTCAGCTCCGGATCCTGAGTCGCGACGCCGACCGGGCAGGTGTTCAGGTGGCACACCCGCATCATGATGCACCCGACCGTCACCAGCGGCGCCGTCGAGAAGGCGAACTCTTCGCCGCCGAGCAGGGCGGCCACCACGACGTCGCGTCCGGTCTTGAGCTGGCCGTCGGTCTCCAGGATCACGCGCCCCCGCAGATCGTTCTGGACCAGGACCTGCTGCGTCTCGGCGAGCCCCAGCTCCCACGGCAGTCCCGCGTGCTTGATAGAGGAGAGCGGCGAGGCTCCGGTGCCCCCGTCGTGGCCGGATATGGTTATGTGGTCGGCCTTCGCCTTGGAGACGCCCGCGGCGATCGTTCCGACGCCGACCTCGGAGACCAGCTTTACGCTTACGTAGGCGCGGGGGTTGGCGTTCTTGAGGTCGTGGATGAGCTGGGCCAGGTCCTCTATGGAATAGAT
>JBFLXF010000176.1:0-5549 GCA_040757515.1 Actinomycetota bacterium | reverse complement strand
CACCCGGACGGGTCGCCCTCCAGGGCAACGTCGAGGTCCTCGCCGCAGTCTTCCAGCGTTGCGGGGTTGGAGGAGGTCTGGAGGAGCGGGACCATGCGGTGCGCCTGCAGCGGCCTCTCCGCGACGTGCGCGAGCATCACCTCCACGCCGGTCGCCCCGAGGCCGGTCGCCGTCTCCAGCCAGTGGTCCGTGGGGGCCCGCATGACGTGCAGGCCCGGTCTCTGCGCCGCCTGCCCGTAGGCGAGCGTCGGGCGCGCGGGCGTCTCGCCCAGCACGGCGTCCAGGTAGGCGGGAGAGGAGAGCAGGGCGGTCCTCTCCGGAACCACGACCGTGCCTCCGGTGCCGACGACGGCGAGCGTCAGCCCGGCCATGCCCCGCGCCGCCGCATCCGAAACGGGACCGGCGGCGTGCAGGCCGAGACGCAGGTGTCCCGGCCCGACGGGCTCCGCCTCCATCTCCCCCATCTCTTCCAGGCGCTCCTCGAACCAGCCCTCGACCCTTCGGACGACGCGCTCGATGCCGCCGTCGAGCTGGATGCTGGCCCAGCCGAAGCGCTGCGGGTCGAGGCCGCGTTCGGCGAGACGGGCCCGGAAGTAGTCGTTGTGAGTCTTCTCGCAGCCGTGCTCGAGCAGCAGGGCAATGCCGACGAGCGGGTGGGAGAGGTAGCCGAGCACCGTGCGGGCGTACAGATCCTCCGCCGAGCCGCCCGAGACCCCGCAGCCCTCCGTGTGCGGCAGGGCGACGAAGCGGGAGACCTTGCCGCCGCCGAGGCCGCGCCCGTTCAGGCGCTCGGCGATGCGCAGCGAGATCTGGGCCGCGCACAGGCTGGTCGGCATGATCAGGGCGAGCCGGTCGGCGGCGTAGCCGCCCTCCGTCCGCACCGCCTCGAACGCGAGGTCGCCGCGCGCGGAGCGCGCCCGCACCGGCAGCGGCTCGCCGTCGGGCTCCGGGGCGTTGCGGATGCGGGCGAGGTTCGTCGGGCCGGTCTGTCTCCAATCGCGCCAGATCGAGACCTGGGAGTGGCCCGCGCGCTCGCCGACGGTCCGCTCGCCGGAGGCGGCGCGGAGGGTCAGCCCGAAGGTCTTGCGGCCCAGCTCCTCCATCGGCTCGCCGTCCAGGTAGGCACCGGCGTTCACGTCCATGTCTTTAGAGAGGAGCTCGTAGCGCCCGGTGGTCGTCACGAACTTGATGGTGGGGACGAAGGGGAAGTTCGTTATGGAGCCGTTGCCGGTGGTGAAGAAGATCATGTTCGCCCCCGAGGCGACCTGCCCGGCGATGCTCTCCAGGTCGTTGCCGGGGCTGTCCATGAAGTAGAAGCCGGGTTCGTCCATCCTCTCGGCGTAACCGATCACGCGGTCGAGGCGCACCTCCGGGTCCTTCTTGCGCGCCGCCCCTATGGACTTTATGGCGATGTTGTAGAGACCACGGTAGTTGTTGCCCCCCGAGGGGTTGCCCTCCGCCGTGTGCCCGTGCCAGGAGACGCGCTCCTTGAACCTCTCCACGGTGTCGAGGAAGCGGCGGGCGGTCTCGAGGTCGCGCACGTTCCTGAGAACGTAGCGCTCGGCCCCGATCAGCTCGTCCGTCTCGGCCAGGTTCGCGCTGCCGCCGTGCCGGATGACCTCCTTCGCCACCCAGCCCGCCAGAGGGTTCGCCGAGATCCCGGAGAAGGCGTCAGACCCCCCGCACTGCAGCGCTATCTTGAGCCCCGAGAGCGGCTGCCCGGTGCGGCGGGCCTCGTCCACCCTCCCGAGCCAGCCGCGCACGATCTCCTCTCCTCGCCGCAGGCTCGCCTCGAAGCTCCCCCGCAGGGTCATGAACTCGTGCGGCACGTCGTCCAGCGGATAGCCGTGCTCCACGGCGTAGCGCCGCAGCGCGGCGTTCGTGACCGCGCCGTAGCCGTCGTCCACGGCGAGGACCGCCCCGACGTTCGGGTGGACCATGAACCCGGCCAGGGTCCGCAGCAGGAGCTCCAGGTTGTTCGGCGCGCGCTCCTCGCCGCCCTCCGTGTGGGCGACGGCCACGATACCGCTCACGTTCTCGCAGGCGTCGGCGAGCCCGTCGAGGCGGCGCTCCAGGGCCTTCGCGTAGGAGCCGGTGCGGGAGTTGACGCCGAGTATCACGACGTAGTTCCGCGTCCCCACGCCCCGGCCCGCGCCGCGGGCGTAGCCCATGAACGAGCGCCGCTCACTGAGGAGCGAGACCTGCTCCCCGGGCCGGAAGCCCGTCTCGTCCAGCGCGTAGGGCAGAAGGGGGTCGTCGCGGAAGTTCGGCTCCGGGGGGAGGTCGAAGCCCACCCGCCGCTCCTTAAGGACGCGCAGGATCTTCGCGTTGCACAGGTACTCGCCGGGCTGGATCTCCTTCGTCGCCGCCCCGAACGGCAGCTCCCAGGAGAGTAGCTCCTCCCCCTCCCCTATCCGGCGGACGGCGAAGCGGTGTCCCTCCAGGACGGTGTGCGCGATGGTGAAGACGGAGCCCTCGAAGGCGACGCGCGTCCCGGCATCGAGGGTGCGGACGGCGATTGCGGCGTTGTCGCCGGGCGCGGGCAGCCGCGCCACCTCTTCAAAGCCTGCTGTTGTCCGGTCGGCGGTGCTCATAGCGTCTCCATCCCCCCCGAGTGTATCAGTCGGGGAGGAGGCCGAAGACGCTCAGGGCGCTGTAGACGCCCAGGAGGGCGATGGCGACGCTGCTGACGACGAGCAGGGCGTTAAAGAGGCGCCCGCCGTAGAGCCTGGGGTCTATCTCCGTCTGGCGCAGGTACCAGACCGCGACGACGGCGGCCAGCAGGAAGACGCCGGTCATAACGCCCCCGATCTGCACCATGAGCACCGGCGCCTGGATAAACAGGTAGGCCGCGCCCCAGATGATGGGCAGCGCCACGGTGAAGGCCCGGATCCAGCGCAGCCGCCGCCGCGTGTCCCGCCAGTCAAGGACGCCCGCCGTGGCGAAGAAGTTGGTGTACATCCGCGACCAGCTCGGTATCGCGGCCCACAGGGTCGAGCCGAGGACGGCGATGGCTCCGATGAGGAACAGTATGGAGGCCCAATCGCCCAAAGTGTCGGTGTACAGGCGCGAGAGGGTGGTGATCATCTCGTTGCCCTCGGGGACGAGGCCCTGCGGGTGCAGGACGGCGGCGCCCATGATGAAGAACGCCAGCGTGCCGAATGTGTAGATGACCCAGGAGACGAAGGCGTCCTTGTACATGACCCGGATCCAGCCCCTCGCTCGCCGCCTCCACTCCTCGCTGCCGTCGTTGGGGCCGGTCCAGCGAGCGTAGCCCTTCTCGACGCACCAGTAGGTGTAGAACGTGATCTCGTCGGCCCCCACGCCCGTGATCCCGAACATCGCCAGCGCCGCGCCCAGAGCCCCCGCCGGTATGCTGAAGGTCAGACCGCCGAGGACATCGTCGGCGCCGTAGGCGAACGGCGTTAGCGGAAGCCCGAGCGCGAGGACCACGGTGATCGCCGTGAAGGTCACGACCAGCAGGATGGCCCCGCGCTCGATAAGACCGTACCTGTTGGAGTAGAGCAGCGCTATGCTGCCCGCGGCCACAACTATCGTCCAGATGAGGATGGAGGTGAACCCCAGAGGGTCGCCGCCTATGGGGAAGAGGACGCTCAAGGCGACCGCGACGCCGCCGACGATGCCCCCGATCTGGAGCACCTTCGAGAGGGCCATTACGAACCACAGGATGTTGATCCAGCCGACCGGCCCGATCTTCGGCGGCACCTTGTTGTAGCCCGTGAGCGCCGGCTCTCCGGTCGAGATGGTCCAGCGGGCGAGCTCTACCTGCACCGCCACCTTCACGAGCGTGCTGAAGATCACCATCCACAGGATCGCAAACCCGGCCTGCGCTCCCAGAGCCGTGGTGGCGATGAGCTCGCCCGAGCCGACGATGGAGGCGCTCAGGATCAGACCCGGCCCCAGATAACGGAGGCTGGATCCCCACCCCGTAGGCGGCTCCTTTATGCCGTCGGGGCTCAGGTGGTACGGATCGGCATCCTCCACCACCTCCGGCAATATCTCTTCCAGTTCCGGCGGAGCCATAGTTACCCCCTCCCCTCGGCGCAGGCCGCGCCTCTCTCCCCCATAGCCATCCCAAGGCTAGCATGACGCTCCACAAGTCCACAAGAGTTGCAACTCTTGTGAAGGGTTCCGGACGGAGCGCTACGCGCGGGGACTGTAGCTGGCGGGCTTCGTGCCGGTTGGTGTGGGCGGTGTGTCGATCCCCAGGCACAACCTCCGGTTGTAGACGCGGACCATGTTCTCGGCCCACTCGCGGGCGGGGAAGCCGCCGCCCTTCTCGAAGCGCGCCAGCCAGTCCCGAGGGTCCTCGGCCCGGACCACCAGGAACGCCGCCTCCTGCTCGACCACGGCGAGCTCGCCGTCCACCTGGAGGCGCGGCTCCTTCACGGGCTCAGACGCGGACCTTGACCTTGCCGCTCTCGACCACCACCTCGTAGCGTCGCAGGGTGATATTGGGGAAGGCCAGGCAGCGGCCCGTGGGGATGTGGTACTCGAGCCCGTGCCAGGGGCAGGCCACGATCTCGCCCTCGTGGGTCCACTCGAAACTCCAGTCGTTCTCCTCGCGCGCCACCAGGGTGCCGGTCGCCGCCTTCCCCTCGCACAGCGGACCGGTCTGGTGCGGGCAGAGGTTCGGCAGGCCGTAGAGCCGGCCGCCCACGTTGAAGATCCCGACCTCGCGCCTGCCGACCCTCACGACCTTGTGGCTGCCCTCCGGGAAGTCCGAGAGGTTCCCGACGACGTGCTCCTCCCTCGCCGTCACAGGTTCAGCCTCCGGCCTCGCGCATCGATCTTGAAGAGCCGCAGGGCATTCTCGCCGAGCACCTTGCGCCGCACCTCGTTCGTGAAGGGGATCTGGTGCACCTTCGACGGGTGGTCGAAGTCGTGGTGCGGCCAGTCGGAGGCGAAGACGGTGTTGTCCTCGCCGTCGTAGAGCTCGACCAGCTTCACGAGATCCCCGAGGTCCTCCGGCTCCTCGACGGGCTGGGTGGCGTAGTACACCCTCTTCAGGTAGTGGCTCGGGCGCTCCGTGAGAAACGGCACCTCGCGCCGCCGCTCCAGGTACTCCTTGTCCATGCGGTTCATCAGGAACGGCACCCAGGAGATGCCCGCCTCGGTGACGGCGACGCGCAGCTCCGGGAAGCGCACCGGGACGCCGGTCGTCATCATGTGCACCAGGTTCGCCATGATAGAGAACGTGTGGCTGCAGATGTGCCGGCCGAACTCGGTCTCGAAGCCCTGCGTGTTGAACGGGAAGACGGGATGTATGACCGTGACGCTGTGCAACAGCACCGGCAGGTCCGCCTCCTGCGCCGCCGCGTAGATCGGGTCGTACTGCCGGTGCCCCCAGAGCCGCTCCAACCCGGCGCAGGGCAGGTACACTCCGACGACGCCAGGCTCCCTGGCGTACTTCTCTATCTCTCTTGCCGCATCCCCGGGGTCGTGCGGGCAGGCGACGATACACCCGAGCAAGCCGTTATCCGGGAAGCACCACTTGTCCACGAGCCAGGCGTTGTAGGCGCGGGCTA
>JBFLXF010000175.1:0-5567 GCA_040757515.1 Actinomycetota bacterium | reverse complement strand
GCTGCTCGGCGCCGTCCTCTAGGTGGCCTCTCGCCGCTACGCGCCGCGCCTCTTCGGGCGCGGCAACACCGGCTTCCAGTTCACCCGCGGGCTGCTCGGCGTCTCGATGTAGGGGTCTACCGGCCCAGCCAGCCGCCGTCCACCGGCACCACCGCGCCGTGGACGTAGGAGGCGGCGTCCGAGGCGAGGAAGACCGCCGCGCCCTTGAGGTCCTCGGGTTCGCCGAAGCGCCCGGCGGGGATGCGCGCGAGCAGCGCCCCCGAGCGCTCCGGGTCGGCGCGCAGGGCGCCGGTGAGGTCGGTGGTGAAGTAGCTCGGGGCGATGGCGTTGACGTTTATGTTCATGGCGGCCCACTCGTTGGCGAGAGCGCGGGTGAGGTTGGCGATGCCGGCCTTGGTGGCGGCGTAGGAGGGCACCAGGATGCCGCCCTCGTAGGAGAGGACGGAGGCGGTGTTTATGATCTTGCCTCCCCGCCCCTCCTCGACGAAGTGCCTCGCAGCGGCCTGGCTCAGATAGAAGGCGGCGCTCAGGTTGACCTTCAGCACGTCCTCCCAGTCTTCCTCCGGGAACTCCAGCGCCGGGGCGCGGCGGATGATGCCCGCGTTGTTGACGAGGATGTCGAGCCTTCCTAGGGCGTTCACGCACTCGGCGACGATCCTCGCGGCGAGCGCGGCGTCCGTCTCGCGCAGGTCGTGCTCCATGGGGTGGCAGCGGCGACCGAGGGCGGAGACCTCGCCTTTCGTCTCCTCGACGGGCAGCACATCGAGGGCGGCGACGTCGGCCCCGGCCTCCGCGAGGCCGAGCGCGATGCCCCGCCCGAGGCCCCGCGCGGCGCCGGTGACGAGGGCGACCTTGCCGTCTAGTTTGAAGTCGTCGAGGACGGCCATCAGTAGCGGAGGTCCTGGGGTTCGATGCCCTGCTCTTCGCAGTAGTCCAGGTAGCGTTGCAGCTTCGAGAAGACGTCGTCCTGGTAGATCAGGTCGTCGTTATCGTCTATGTACTGGACGGAGCCCTCGAGGATGAAGAGCGTGATCATGCGCTCCACGCCCTCGTCCACGACCAGGGTGTGGATGTCCCCGGGCGGCTCGTAGACGAGCGTGCCGGGCCTCGCGACCCAGTCGCGCTCCAGGTAGCGCCAGGAGCCCTCGATGACGTAGCCCAGCACCTGCCCGCCGGTGTGGCGGTGACGGTTCACCTTCCCGGAGCCCTCGACCTTGAGCAGGTTGATCCAGCGCCCGCTCGTAAGGTCGAACCTCAAAGGCTTGAACCACACCCTCTCGCCCTGCGGCACCCAGGGCAGCTTCTCGCTGTCTATGGCCCTGTCCGGTAACTGCATCTCCCGGATGGCCCGCATCCCCGAATCTTCGCTCACGCTCTCCTCCTTTCGTTCGAAGAGCTAACGCATGTACAGCGCCGCGTCGCCCGGTACCTTCTTCAATTCCCCAACAATCGAGCGATCCAGCCCGGCGGCGCTCCGGCGGTTGACCTCCACCAGGTTGCCCGACGGGTCGCGCAGGTACATCTGGACCGCCCCGTCGGGCAGCTCGTAGAGGTTCGAGTAGTAGCCCTCCCGTTCCCTGGCGCCGAGCTCCTCGGCCCTGGCGTAGACCGCCTCGAAGTCGTCCACGTCCACGCCGAAGTGGTGGGCGCGCGGCGCCGGGTCCTCGCTCTGGAACAGGTGCAGTTGCAGGTCGCCCACCCGCAGCCAGCGCACCGGAAACGGAAACTCGGGGGCCGGCACCTCCTCCATCCCGAAGAGGTCCCGGTAGAAGCGCGCCGACTCCTCCAGGTCGCGGGCGTGGACGCTCACGTGGGTGAAGCCGGTCGCCGCCAAGGCGTTTACACCGCCCTTACGGAGACCGTCTTCCAGGTGGAGTAGAAGTCTATGGCCGCCTCACCCTGCTCGCGGGGGCCCACCCCGCTCTCCTTGACGCCCCCGAAGGGCGCCTGAAACTCCACCCCGGCGGTCGGCAGGTTCACGCTCACCATCCCGACCTCGGAGCGCTCGGCGAACTCCTCGGCGTAGCGCAGCGAGCGGGTGGCTATCCCGGCGCTCAAGCCGTACCTCGTGTCGTTGGCGAGCTCCACGGCGTGGTCGAAGTCGCGGGCCCTTATCACGGCGAGGACGGGGCCGAAGATCTCCTCCTGAGCCGTCTCGGAGCGGTTGTCCACGTCTGCCACGACCACGGGGGAGATATAGTAGCCATCCTCCGCCGATCCGGTCGCCCCGCCCTCCACGACCACGCGCCCCTCCCGCTTGGCGGTCTCTATGGCGGAGAGGATCTTCTCGTACTGGCTCTCGTTGACCACCGGCCCCACGAGCACCCCGTCGTCCATAGGGTCGCCAACCTTCATCTCCGCCGTGGCCTTCTTCAGCTCCTCGATAAACTCGTCGTAGACCTCCTCGACGACGATGGCGCGGCTTGAGGCGGTGCACTTCTGCCCGGCGTAGCCGAAGGCCCCGTAGGCTACCTTCGCGGCGGCATCTGCGAGGTCGGCGTCCTCCATCACCAAGTAGGGGTTCTTGCCGCCCATCTCCAGCTGCACCTTCTTGCCGACGGCCCGCTCCTGGATGCCCAACCCTACTGGCGTGGAGCCGGTGAACGAGATGGCCTTCACCCTCGGGTCGGTGACCAGCGCGTCGCCGACGGTGGAGCCGGGGCCGGTCACCAGGTTGAGGACCCCGTCGGGCAGCCCGGCCTCATCGAGGATGCGGGCCAACGCCGCCGCCTCCAGGGCCGCGTCGGTGGCCGGCTTTATGACGAGGGTGTTACCGCAGATAAGGGCAGGGGCCGACTTCCAGGAGGGGATCGCCAGCGGGAAGTTCCACGGCGTGATGAGACCGACTACCCCCAGGGGCTGCCTGATGGAGCCGACCCTGACGCCGGGGCGGGTCGAGGGCGGCGCCGTCCCGGCCAGACGCCAGCCCTCCGAGCCGTAGTAGCGGAAGATGGCCGCCGCCCGGGCCACCTCGGCCCTGCTCTCAGACAGCGGCTTGCCCACTTCGCGGGCCATGAGACCGGTCAGCTCGTCCGCCTGCTCTTCGATCAGGTCTGCGGCCTTCATCAGTATCGCCCCGCGCTCGGAGGGCATCGTCGCCTTCCATGCGGGGAACGCCCTCTCGGCGGCCTCGACCGCGCGCTCCGTCTCCTCTGCGCCGGACTTGGGGGTCGTGCCGAGCACCTCGGAGGGGTTGGCGGGGTTCGTGATCTCGTAGGTCTCGCCGGAGCGGGCGGGCACCCACTCGCCGCCGATGAAGTTCTTCGACTCTATCTGGCTCTCGATCATCTCTCTGCGTGCCTCCTCTGCTACTCGTTCGCCGGCATCCTTACCCGCCTCGCCGCCCGGAGTATTCGCGCCCGGCTATTCGCGCCCGGCGCTACCGCCCGACATCGTTCTCCAGCACCAGGTCTCCGACAGAGACCTCGACGCGGTCCCCCGGCTTCAGGGTGAAGCCGTCCCCGGGGACGATGCCGGTGCCGGTCATCAGGAGGGCGCCCTCGGGGAAGGAGAGCTCCCGTCCCAGGTAGGCCGCGAGCTCCTCGGGGGAGCGCCGCATCCGGGAGGTGTTGACGCTCTCCTCGAAGGCGATCTCGCCGCCGCGCCGGATGCGCAGCCGGATCTCCAGCCCTCGCAGCTCCTCCGGGTCGGCCGGGACCACGATCTCCGGCCCCAGGGAGCAGGCGCCGTCGAAGATCTTGGCCTGCGGCAGGTACAGCGGGTTCTCCCCCTCGATCCGGCGCGACGAGACGTCGTTGCCCGCCGTGTACCCTACGACCTCCATCCGCTCGTTGAGCACGAGCACCAGCTCAGGCTCCGGGACGTCCCAGCCGCTGTCCGCCCGCACCCTCACCTCGCCTTCGGGCCCGACGACCCGCCATCCGGGGGCTTTCAGGAACAGCTCTGGCCGCTCCGCGTCGTAGACCTTCTCGTAGACGTCGGGCTCCTCGGACTCGGCCCGCCTCGCCTCCCGGCTCTGCTCGTAGGTCACGCCGCTGGCCCAGACCTCCTGCGAGCCCTCGACCGGCGCCAGCTTCCGTTCCTCGGCGGCCTCGCCCGCGGGCAGGCTGCGCAGGAAGGCGGGGACGTCTCCGGCGGGCAGCTCCAGGAGCAGGCCGAGCGTGAACGCCGGGGGCAGGTACCGCCCGTCTAGCGCCCAGCGGGCTCCCTGCGGCGAGGCGTGTCTTGAGAGGCGCACGATGCCAGAACCCTCCTCTTCCCGAAGACCACAACCTATCACGGGCGGGGCACGGAAAACCGGCCCCCACCCGGATAGATTGACATACCAATCCCGCGTTTGCCAGCCGGGAGGATGCCGCCGCTCCGGCGGCGCTCGTGGCAGAGAGGCCCTCGCTCGGAGAGCCGGAGGGGTTCTCTCGCAACCCCGGCGACGTCCTCGGCGCGGCTGCACGAGCGTCAGTCGCGCGAGCCTCCGGGGCTCTGCGAAGGGGCGAAGAGGTCAGGAGGGCGATAGAGACCGAGCCGGCTATCTAGCGCTACGCCCGGACGGGCGAACGGGTGCGGCTCTCTCTGGTAGCCTGATCTCGGGAGAGCGGAGGGCGCGTTGGCGGCGGACGCCGGAGGCAGGAGCGTGTTGGACGGCAGGATCTACCGGGTTCTCGAGGTCTTTGCCAACCTCGTGTACCTCAACTTCCTGTGGCTACTCGCGTGCCTGCCCGTGGTGACTATCCCGGTCTCGACGACCGCAATGTTCGGCATCGTCAGGGAGTGGGTGAGAGGAGACGAGCCTCCGATCGCCCGGCGCTTCGTCTCCCTCTTCGGGGAGAACTTCCGTCAGGGTCTGATCGTGGGCGTCATATGGGCTCTGGCCGGTGGATCGCTCCTTCTGGACCTCTACCTGATCGGGAGGATGGGGTCCCTGCGGGCCCCGCTCTACGTCGCGCTGCTTCGCTGTTGCCCTCGTCTACGTCTGCGCCTCCGTCTACCTCTTCCCGGTCATGGCGCACTACGACCTGAGCACGAGGGACATACTCAAGAACGCGCTGCTCTTCCCCGGAGCCTCGCCGCTGGTCACGGTCCAGTGCCTGCTCGTGGTGGGCGTCGCCGTCTTCGTGACCCTCACGGTGCCGGTCGCGGTCCTGATCTCCGGCAGCGCCACCGCCTACGCGGTCTACTTCCTCTGCGAAAATAGCTTCCGCAGGGTCGAAGCCCTGAAAGGTACAGACCGGCGGGATCCACCCGGATGAGCCGGGCCCCGGGCGCGCCGGAGCGCCCTCATCCTGTTCGGCGGCTGCGCCGAACCCATCCCGGTTGCGCGTGGAGAGCGTCACCGTTATGGTGGATTGACACACCACTCCGCAGATTGCTCAGGGGTCGAGGAGGGAAGGGGCATCCAGCGATGGAGGTACTGCCGGGGATACATCGCATAGAGTCGGATCTGGGGCCACGGTTCATGTGCCAGTACCTGCTCGTCGGGGAAGAGCGGACGGTGCTGGTGGACACCGGCCTCGCGGAGACGCCGGAGAGGGTGATCTTCCCGTACCTGGAGAGCGTGGGGCTCTCCCTCGGAGACGTGGACGAGGTCATCATCAGCCACGCCGACGTGG
>JBFLXF010000174.1:0-5586 GCA_040757515.1 Actinomycetota bacterium | reverse complement strand
CCGGCGTCGGGATACTCTCCCTGATCTGGCTCATCGGCGTCTACGCGGTCGCCTTCGGCATCCTGCTGCTCGTCGCCGCCTACCGCGTCCGCGCCCATGACGGTGGAGAGCGCCCGAGCCGCGTGAGCTGAGCGGCTAGGGCTTCAGCTCGAAACGGAACCCCGCAGCCTGCTCGGCGGTGTAGGCGGCGCGCAGGAGGGTCGGCTCGGTGAAGTGGTCGCCCATGAGCTGCACACCGACGGGCAGTCCGTTCGAGAGGCCGCCGGGGATACTTATTGCGGGTATCCCCGCCAGGTTCGCCGGGATGGTGCAGAGATCGTTGGCGTACATCGCCAGCGGGTCGTCTACCTTGGAGCCGATCTCGAAGGCGGTCGTCGGAGCTGTCGGCGAGAGCAGCACGTCGTAGCGCGTGAAGGCGCCGCGGAAATCCTCGATTATCTTCGTGCGCACCTTCTGGGCCTGGGCATAGTAGGCGTCGTAGTAGCCGCTGCTGAGCGCGTAGGTGCCGAGCATGATGCGTCGTTTGGCCTCATCCCCGAAGCCCCGTCCTCGGGTCTTGCGGTACATCTCGTGCACGCCATCGGCCGGAACGCGCAGCCCGTAGCGCACCCCGTCGAAGCGGGCCAGGTTCGAGGAGAGCTCCGCCGGGGCGATAATGTAGTACGCTGAGAGCCCGTAGCCGGCGTGCGGCAGGCTCACCTCCCCCACCTCAGCCCCGGCGGCCTCCAGCTCGCGGGCGACGCGGGCGGAGATCTCGCGCACCTCCGGCTCCACGCCCTCGGCATCCATCAGCTCCGTGACGACCCCGACGCGCAGCCCCTCGACCCCCTCTTCGAGGGCGGAGAGGTAGTCCGGAACCTCGACGTTGGCACTCGTGGAGTCGCGCGGGTCGTGACCGGCCACCGCCTGCAGAAGAAGGGCGGCGTCGCGCACATCGCGGGTTATCGGGCCGATCTGGTCGAGCGAGGAAGCGAAGGCGATAAGCCCGTAGCGCGAGACGCGCCCGTAGGTCGGCTTGAGTCCAACCGTCCCGCAGAAGGCGGCGGGCTGGCGCACCGATCCCCCGGTGTCCGTACCCAGAGCCCACCAGCCCTCCCCGGCGACGACCGCCGCAGCCGAGCCCCCCGAGGAACCGCCCGGCACCCGCGAGAGGTCCCAGGGGTTGCGCGTCGGGCCGTAGGCCGAGTTCTCCGTCGAGGAGCCCATCGCGAACTCGTCCATGTTCGCCTTGCCGACCATGACCACGTCCTCGCCGAAGTTCCTAAGGGCCGAGGCGTCGTAGACGGGCTCGAAGCTCTCCAGGATCCTCGACCCGCAAGTGGTCCTTATGCCCCTCGTTGAGAGGACGTCCTTCACCGCCAGCGGCACGGCCTCCCAGAGCCGCGCCTCGCCATCCCGCAGCCTTTTGTCCACTCTCTTCGCCCGCTCGACGGCGAGCTCCGGCGTCACCGTGACGAAGGCGCCTACCTCACCCTCCACCTCCTCGACGCGATCGTTGGCTACCTCCGCAGCCTCGACGGCGGAGACCTCGCCCGCCTCGATCCTCCGCGCCAGCTCGTAGGCGCTCAGGTCCAGCAGCCCCGCCATCTCAGTCGATCCTCGGGACGGCGAAGTGACCGTCTATCGCCTCCGGAGCGGTCGAGAGCGCCTCTTCGCGCGTAAGCTCGCGGTGGGGCTCGTCGGGACGGAAGACGTTCGTGAGGTTCAGGGGGTTCGCCGTCGGCGGCACGCCCTTGAGGTCCAGCTCCTGAATGCGCTCTATGGCCTCCAGGATCGCGCCGAGCTGCGTCCCCATGCGCTCCACCTCTTCATCCGTCAGTCCCAGACGGGCCAGGTTCGCCACGTGGCGCACCTGCTCCTCGGATATCATCTCTCGCCTCCAGACGTCGTGTGCGGACGGGATCTATCTTAGCGCAGCGACCGGAGTGAGTTCGGCCAGCCTGCGAGCCCGCCGACCGGCCCTAACCTTCCGTCTTGAGACGCACCCGGAAGAAGTCGAAAAGCACGCGCAGCACCGCGAGAGAGGGGACGGCGACGATAACACCGGCGATGCCGGCCAGCCCGCCTCCGATCAGCACGGCGAGAAAGACCAGGACCGGGTGTACGCGCAGGGTGTCACCCTGGATCTTGGGCGTCAGGAGGTTGCCCTCAAGCTGCTGGATGCCGAGAAACAGCAGCGCCGTCAGCAGCGCTGTCGTGGGCGAGACGGTGAGGGCAACCAGCACCGCCGGGATCGCACCGAGCCAGGCGCCCAGGTACGGAATGATGGCCGTGACCGAGACCCAGGCCCCGAGCACCAGGGCATAGGGCACGCCGAGAAGAAACAGGCCGAGCGCCGAGACTGCGCCCTGAATGGCGAGCACGAGAGCGAGCCCGCCAAGGTATCTGGAGAGGGAGTAGCCGAAGGCGTCCCATAGGGTGAGGAAGTCCCGGCGGTAGCGGCGGGGCGCGGCGCGCAGGTAGGCGGCCTTGAACCTGCGGACGTCCACGAGCAGGTAGGCACCGATAAAGACCGCCCCGAAGAGCGTCAGCGCGAAGCTGAACGTGCCCGTAATGATGTTCAGGGCGCCGCCGAGCACGTTCCCGGCTATAGCCCGCGCGGCGTTCGTCAGGTCTTCTCTGACCCTGGAGGCCACCTCGTCGGGATCGCTCGGGAGAAAACCCCTGTTCTGGAAGAAGTTCAAGGCGTCGCGCAGGTACCCCTCGACGGTGCTCACTATCCCGGGAAGGGAGTTGACCAGCGCCGCCAGTTGCTCCCCCACCAGCGGCACGAGAACGAGCGCCGCCAGCACGATGACCCCTACCAGGGACAGAAACGAGAGCAGGATCGCCAGCCCGCGCGGCATTATCCGTGAGAGCCAGCGCACGGGGAAGGAGAGCGCGAGAGCCAGCGCGAAGCCGCCGATAACCGTCGCCAACACGCCCGGCACATACCATATCACCAGCCCGACCGCGGTGAGGACGGCCAGTATCAGGGCCGTACGGGTGCGCTTCGAGATCCGGATTGGGGTTGGGTGAGCCGTAACGTCCGGCTCGCCTCCAGGACTCGCTGGCTCGCGCTTCCTTCTTCGGAACTTCCCTGCGCCTCCGCTACGTTCGTCCGGCATGGGCACACCTTTCTGTGACGGCTCGCCGGACGCCCTTATCCGGTCGCCGCGTTCTTCGCCGCCTCCACGGCGTTGTGCAGCAGCATGGCGCGTGTCATCGGGCCGACGCCGCCGGGGACCGGCGAGATCCAGGCGGCCTTCGGCTCGACCTCCTCAAAACGCACGTCTCCGACCATTCCGCCCCCCTCGCGCCGGTGGATGCCGACGTCCACTACGACGGCTCCCTCCCCAACATGTTCCGCCCTCACCATCTCTCGCCGCCCCGCCGCGACGACGAGGACTTCCGCTCGGCGCGTCACCTCGGGCAGGTTGCGGGTGTGCGAGTGGCATACGGTGACGGTCGCATTCTCCCGCAGCAGAAGCTGCGCCAAGGGCTTGCCGACGAGGTTGGACCTCCCCACGACAACGGCCTCCTTGCCCTCCAGCTCGATGCCGTGGCGCCTGAGGAGCACGATGACGCCGTGCGGGGTGCAGGGTAGCATGCCCGGCAGGCCCACGGCGAGGCGTCCGGCGCTTACCGGGCTCAACCCGTCCACGTCCTTCGCCGGGTCTATGGCGGAGATGAGGGGTACCGGGTCCAGACCGGCCGGCAGCGGGAGCTGGATAAAGAAGCCCGAGACCGCCCTCTCTCCGTTGAGGCTCTCCACGAAGGTCGCGAGCTCCTTCTGCGCGACGCTCGCGGGGAAGCGATGCGCCCGCGACTCGATGCCGGCCTCCTCGCAGTCGCGCTGCTTCATCGTCACATAGGCGACGGAAGCCGGGTCGTCGCCCACAAGGATTACGTCGAGGCGCACGGCGACGCCTCTCTCCCTCAGCGCCGCGACCTCGCGGGTCACCTCGGAGCGGATCTGCGCGGCGACGAATCTGCCGTCGAGTATCTGCGCCACCGGTCTAGAGGACCGCGAGGAGCTTCGGGGCGACCTGCTTTTTGCGGCTCATCACGCCGGGCAGGTCTATGACGCCGTCCTTCGCCTGCGCGTCGAACGCCTTCTCGACGGCGGCGCACTCGCCGACACACAACAGCTCCGTGCCGCCGCCGATGATGTCCGTCACCATCAGGGCGGCGAAGAGATAGTCGTTTCTGGCGCGCAGGTCTTCGAGAGCCTCCATAAGCTCGTCCTTGCGTTCCAGCAGACCGGTCCCGACCGTCTCGATCTGGGCGATGCACATCTTATCGCCGGTGCTCGTGCCGTACTCCTTGGCGTCGCGGTTCACGATCTCCTCCGCCGAGAGCTCCGAGACGTCGGAGGACGCCTCGAACATCCGCATCCCGAACTCCTCGGCGTCGAGACCGAGTCGTTCCTCGAGGTACTTCACGACCTCCTTGTCCCGATCCGTGGTCGTCGGAGAGTTGAGGACGACCGTGTCCGAGAGGATAGCGGCGAGCAACATCTTCGCGGTGGACTCCTTCGGCTCCAGGCCGTGCAGCCTGAAGCGCTCCACGATCAGGGTCGCGGTCGAGCCTACGGGATCGAAGGTGGCCGGGATGGGGGTGTCGGTCTGGATGTCGCCGATGTGGTGGTGGTCCAGGATCTCGACGACCTGAGCCTTCTCGACCCCCTTGACGCTCTGGCCGGTCTCCGCATGGTCCACCAACAGCACGCGCCGGGGCTTCGGGTTTATGAGGTCCGTGCGCGAGACGACCCCGATTGGCCGGTCGTCCTCGTCCACCGCTATCGCGGCGCGGTAGTGGACGTCCATCACCTGCTGGGTGATCTCCGTCACGAGATCCTCGGGGTCCACCGTCAGAGGATCCTCGCTCATCACCTCCCAGCAGGGGACGGAGAGCTGGATCATACGGCTCGTCACGTATGAGTCCAGCGGCGAGAGGATAACGGTCGTCCCGTTCCGCTCGGCCATCTCCAGAACCTCGTCGTCGGGCCTCGCGCCGTTTGAGATGACGAGTATCTCCGCGCCCAGCTCTATGGCCCGCCGCTGGGCGCGCGGCCTGTCGCCGATGACCACTACGTCGCCAGGCCGTATCTGCTGACCCATAGACTCAACGCTGCGCGAGATCACCCACAGCTTCCCGGAGGAGACACGGTCCTCCTTCCCGGCGAGTACCTCTCCTTCGAGCACCTCGACCATCGCGCGCACCGCCACAGGCGTCTCCTCGAACGTGGAGGCCTCCCGGGACTCGCGGATGTACATGCGCGCCAGGTCGCGTTCGGTCATTATCCCGACCAACGCTCCCTCGTCATCCACTATCGGGATCTGGCCGATATTCTTCTTGGACATCGCTATGCCGACGTTGCGCAGCGGATCGTCCCTGTGCGCCGTGAGCACGTCCTTGTTCATTACGTCCTTGACCCGCAGCATAATGTGCTTTAAGAGTTTGGGTTTCTCCGCCCCGCTCTCCCGAAGAGCCCACTCGGTCTGCGAGTTGACCTCCCCGAGACGCGCCGGGGCATAGAAGTTCTCCGGATCCACCAGGTTCTTGAACTCCGCGTAGCCTATGGCCGAGGCTATGGAGTCCGTG
>JBFLXF010000173.1:1619-5610 GCA_040757515.1 Actinomycetota bacterium | reverse complement strand
GAGGTGGCGAAGAAGAGCACCACGACGACTATGGCGACGACCGACGCCGCCACGCTGAGCAAGGCGGCGACGTCGAGCTGCTGCAGGAGAACGAAGAGGGCGTTGCTGGCCTCCGCGTCCGCGACGCCACCATCGCCAAAGAGCTCCGCGTAGAGAGCGGCGTCCCCGAAGACCGTAAACCAAACGAAGGAGGCGCCGGTCGGAGCCAGAAGCGAGCCGAAGACGAACTCGCGAACGGTGCGCCCGCGTGAGATTCTGGCTATGAACATCCCGACAAAGGGGGACCAGGAGATCCACCACCCCCAGTAGAAGAGAGTCCATCCGGCCTGCCACTCGGCGGCGTCCTCGTTGAAGGTAAACATCCTGAGGCTTGTCCCGATCAGGTTCTGCAGGTAGTAGCCTATGTTGGGCGCGAGCGAGTTGAGCATAAACAGCGTCGGCCCGACGACGAATACAAAGAGGGCGAGCGCCGCGGCGAGCCACATGTTCCCCAGAGCGAGCCGCCTTATACCGCGGTCTATCCCGAGCATCACGCTGGTGACGGCCACCGCCGTGATAAACGCGATAATGAGGATCTGCAGACCCGTCCCGTTGCTCACACCGAAGAGCGTCTGGAGCCCGGCCCCTATCTGCTGGGCCCCGAGCCCGAGCGAGGTAGCGAGCCCGAAGATGGTCCCGAAGACGGCGAGCACGTCCACCGCGTACCCGACGGGCCCATCCACTCTATCTCCGATGAGGGGCCGGAAGGCGGCCGATGGCCTCAAGGGCAGCCCGCGCCGGAAGTGGAAGTAGGCGAGCGAGAGGCCTAGGACTATGTAGATAGCCCAGGGATGCAGCCCCCAGTGGTAGAAGGTGTAGTTCATCGCTTCGCGGGCCGCCTCCTCTGTGCCGCCCTCGCCGACCGGCGGGCTGGCAAAGTGGGCCATGGGCTCGGCCACGCCGTAGTAGACGAGCCCGATGCCCATCCCGGCCGTAAACAGCATGGCAAACCATGCCAGATTGCCATACTCGGGCCTCGAATCCTCAGGCCCGAGCCTCACCCGCCCGTAGCGCGAGAGCGCCACCCAGACCACGAAGACGAGGAAGAAGCTGACCGAGAGTATGTAGAACCAGCCGAAATCCGTGACTATGAAACTCTGCAGGGCCGAGGACGCCGCCTCTGTCTGAGCCGTAAAGAAGATCCCGGCTACCAGAAAAGCCAACACCACAAACGCTGAAGTCAGAAAGACCGGCGGGTTGGTGTGCTGCCTGAGATACTCTCGCATGCATCCCCCTCGTCGCTTTCATCTCCGGAAAAGCGGATGAATCGTTGACCTTAGTGCATCACGCGCGGGACTTCAAGTCTCTTGGCACCGGCTTCGAGGCGGATAGGGCGGTGAGACGCACCAGGGGCGGGCCATCCGTCTGATGGCCCGCAAGCTGAGGGGGCTTCAAGCCGTTGCCACCGCTCCACGACGGGTACGGAGAAGGGCTCGGTGAGCCCGGAACGGCTCTCCGGCTACCATGTCCCTGCTGTAGCGCCCTCGCGTTCTCGGAAACGTTTCGCAGAGGTCGGACGTAGCGCCAGGGGCTACGGCCCGGCGTCTTTTCCGCCTTCCATCAACGCACCAGCTCGATGCCGGCCCCGGAGAGATCTGGGACGCCGCCGTCGGCGACGTGGAGGACATCCTCTACTCCGGCGCGTTTGAGAAGGGAGGCCGCGACCGCGCTCCTTATCCCGCCGGAGCAGGCTACGGCGAGCGGCTTTCCGGCGTTGCGCACCTCATCAGGCACCCCGTCCCGGAGGCTCTGGTAGGGGGCGTGGATCGAGCCTTCCACGTGCCCGGCCTCCCACTCTTCCTCATCACGCACGTCGAGCAGCGTAACCCTGCCCTCTTTCAACCGCCCGGCGAGGGCGGAGACGCCCAGAGCGGGCGTGGTGCCCACTTCGAGCCCGGCGGCGCGCCAACCGCTGAGCCCCCCGGCCAGATAGCCGCGCACGTTCCGGAAGCCGACGGCCTCCAGCATACGCGCCATCCGGCGAGCCTCTTCGTCTCCGGAGGCGGCCGTCACGACCTCGGCCTCCGGGTCTACGACCCACGCGGCGCGCGTGCCGACGCCCGACTGGTTCACGGTCACGTTGATCGAGCCGGGAACGTGGGCAGCGTCGAACTCCCGCTGGTCGCGTCCGTCGATCAGGATCGCACCTGACTCGACGAGCTCCTTCACGCGCCGGGGCAGCAGGGGCTCGAGAGAGGCGGCCTCTCTCAAAAGCGGGCCGCGGTTGAGCTCGACGATCCGCTCGAAGTTGGGCGGCTGCGGAGCCTGCTCGGCGGTGAGGGTCTCGACGAACCGCTCTTCGTCCTCGATCCTCAGGTACGGATTGAAGCGCCGCTCGAATCCGATGGTGGAGTCGGGCTTCCGGCTCATCCCCGCGCCGCCGCAGAGCGAGCCGCCGACGTGCCCGGGCCGGACTTCCACGAAGTCTTCGAGATCTCGAAGCTTTTGCAGCGAGCGGAAGATGCCCCGCGCCCCTTCTTCGGCCTCGACGGCGAGATCGGGGCGGGCGAGGTCTCCGACGAAGAGGGAGTCCCCGGTGAGCACCATCCACGGAGAATCCGAGCGGCTCTTGTCCTCGACCAGGAAAGAGGTGTGCTCGGGACGGTGGCCGGGGGTAGCCAGGGCGGTTATGCGCACGCTTCCGAGCTCGATCGCGTCACCGTCGGAGAGCGGCTCGTGCTCGTACTCCACGCCGGCGTCCTTGGAGATGTGAATCTTCGCGCCGGTCGCCTCGGCGAGCCTTCCCCTGCCGGAGACGTGGTCGGCATGGTTGTGCGTCTCGAGGATGTGGGCTATGTCGAAGCCGTTCTCCTCCGCGATCTTCAGGTACTCTTCTATCTCCCATTTCGGGTCCACGACCACCGCCTCGCCGCCGCCGGCGATGACGTAGGAGGCGCAACCGAGATCCTCGTTCAAGACTTCCCGAAAGAACACGGCCTAGCTCCCCGCCACCTGCTCGACCACGCGGGCAAGGTCCTGGCGGACCTGCCTGGCGATCCGATCCAACTTCTCGTTGCCTACCACGGAGAGCATCGTCTGCGGCTCGACGGCGGCCACGCGCGTGCGGCCATCCTGCTCGTAGACGATCACGTTGCAGGGCAGGAGGGCCCCGAGCTCCGGCTCGGCGTTTAGCCCCTGGTTGGCCAGCGGCGGGTTGCAGGCGCCGAGGATCGTGTAGGGCTCGCGCTCTATGCCCAGCTTCTCTTTCAGCTTGGCCTGGATGTCGATCTCGGCGAGCACCCCGTACCCGGCCTCCTGGAGCAGCCCGCGGGCCTTCTCGACCGCCTCGTCAAAGGGGAGGCTCGTCTCCCTAGAAATGGTGTAGCTTGCCGGTCCGGTCATCATTCTTTCCTCCTTCGTTAGATACGGCCGCGATTAGCGCCGGGACATCTGCACGACCCAGACTATCAGGACCACGATCAGGGCCACCAGGAGAGCCCAGAATAGCAGCATGAACAATGCGCCGAACATGCCGCCACCCATCATCCCTCCACCCATCATCTCTCCCATGCCGCCGCCGACGAAAGCCGCGACTGCCAGCAGCACCAGGACAGCCCCAACGAGCACGCCCAACAGAACCTTGAGCCCGTCGCTCATCCGTGATCACCTCCCACGAATCTCTATTAGCAAATTATCCTATAGTGTTTGACTGACTCGTCAAGAAGAGGGCGCGCAGGAGATTGCGCCGCCTCCGGACCGTCCCTACTCACAACGCGAAGCCTCATTCGACCTCCGCAGCGGTTTTACAACTATCTTGTAATATTATTATTTGACTATTGAATATATGAATTAAGGAGGTTGCGTTGGGTTTGGACGGGAGTCCGTTGGAGGAAGACAGGGGGGCTGTGGCCTTTGACCGGTCCCGTCGGGGCTGCGGGGACATCGTGGACTTTCCGCACGGTAAGCTATGATCGGTCTTGCCGGGACAGTTTCATATCGATAGGAGGTTAGA
>JBFLXF010000173.1:0-1609 GCA_040757515.1 Actinomycetota bacterium | reverse complement strand
CCCTGGTGCAAGCGAGCGGCGCGGCATCTGAGAGAGAGGGGGGTACCCTACAAGGAGATCAACGTGGAGAGAGATCCCAAAGCGGCCCGGGATCTGGTTCGCAAGACCGGACAAACCGGCGTCCCCGTCTTGAAGATAGGCGGAAAGTGGATCGTTGGCTTCGACAAGGATCGCATAGATCGCGAACTCGACCGCAGGACATGATGGCCGTATCCGACCCGGTATATTCGGTGATACGCTAAGCCGGATGTCCAGAGACGGGAGGCAAGCGTGAGTCGGCACCAGCATAAATTCGATCCGTCACGCGCGGAGCGGCTGGAGCGCCCCGAACGCCAGTGGTTTCTGCCCAACGAACGGGTGCTGGACCTCCTGCAACTGAGCGGCGGCGAGATGGTCGTCGACTACGGCGCGGGTAGCGGCGTGCTGACGGTACCGCTGGCGCGTCGCCTGCCCCGGGGAGTGGTGCACGCGGTGGACGAGAGCCCGGAGATGGCGCAGAGGCTGCGAGAGCGGGTAGAAGAGGCGGGGTTGCAGAACGTCAGGATACACCTTGTGGAGGGCAAC
Source organism: Actinomycetota bacterium (assembly GCA_040757515.1). Lineage (GTDB taxonomy): Bacteria > Actinomycetota > Rubrobacteria > Rubrobacterales > Rubrobacteraceae > JBFLXF01. The sequence goes on along the minus strand of JBFLXF010000173.1, from coordinate 1,045 downwards.
CGGGTACCGCTTCCAAGCGGCGCTGCGGACCGCATACTGGCGGTGAACGTGCTGCACGAAGTGGTGGGCGAGACGGATCTGTCGGAGATGCGGCGCCTGCTCGCGCCGGACGGGTTTCTGCTGTGCGTGGACTGGCGGAGCGACGTGGAGCGGGATATGGGCCCGCCACGCGAGGTATCCCTCTCTCCCCGGGAGGGCCGGAACATGATCGAGGAAGCCGGGTTCTCTGTCGAGCCCGCCGGAGAGTTCCCCTACCACTTCGCCATGCTCGCCCGTCCGGGGAGCGGCGTCATCGGCTCTTAACCGCCGCACGAATCCGCGGCGCAGAACGAGACATCCGGAGCCCCTGACGCGTTTGGTTCCGCTATCCCTCGACCTCAGCCGCCACCGGCGCACACGCGGAGCTCCCCCGGCGGGTTGCGCGGCGCCCTCCGAACGAGTAAAGGTGCGGAGAACGAACCGAGGGAGGAGCGCATGCAGAACAACGGTCGTCCAGAGGTCGTAGTCCTCACTACCGGAGGTACCATAGCCTCGCGTCCCGACCCATCCGGCGGGGTTGTCGCCGCCGCCGCAGGCGAGGAGTTGCTTTCGGCGGCGCCGGAGATTCGGGAGATGGCCGACGTGCGCGTCGAGGACGTGTTCAGGGTCGGGGGTTACCTAATGAAGCCGGACGACATGCTGGAGATCGCCCGGCGGGTGCGCGCCACGCTCGAAGACGGCTCCGTCTCCGGCGTCGTTATCACGCACGGCACCGACACCATGGAGGAGACGGCCTACCTGGTAGACCTCCTCTACGGCGGCGAGAGGCCCGTGGTCTTCACCGGCGCCCAGCGCAACGCCTCCGTCCCGGACACTGATGGACCGCGCAACCTGGCGGCCGCTGTGCGTCTCGCCGCCCACCCTGCGGCCAGAGGACTCGGGGCCGTCATCTCCATGGGCGGCACCGTTGAAGCGGCGCGCGAAGGCGCGAAGATCCACACCACGGCCCTGCGCGCTTTCGCCTCGCCCGGATACGGCCCCGTGGGCGCGATCTCCGAAGGCTCCG
>JBFLXF010000172.1:0-5622 GCA_040757515.1 Actinomycetota bacterium | reverse complement strand
GCGCGCGACGAGGTGCGCCTGATGGTCTCCCGCCCCGGCGGCGAGGTGGCCCACGCCCGCTTCCGGGATCTGCCGGAGTTCCTGGAGCCGGGGGATCTCCTCGTCGTCAACACCAGCGGTACCATGAAGGCCGCCCTCGACGCCGGGCGGGAGGACGGCTCGCCGCTGGAGCTGCGTCTCTCCACCCGGCTTCCCGCCGGGCTGTGGACCGTGGAGCTGCGCCGGCCCGCGGGCGGCGCCACCGAGCCCTTCAGGGGCGCTTCGGACGGCGAGACGCTGCGCCTGCCGGGAGGCGCGACGGCTACATTGCACGCGCCATACCGCCACGCCGGCGGAGAAGAGAGTTCCAGGTTGTGGGTTGCGACGCTGGATCTGCCGGACCTCCTCGGAGAGTACCTCGAGCGGCACGGGCGGCCCATCCGCTACGGCTACGTCGGCGAGGAGTGGCAGATAGGCTACTACCGCACCGTCTACGCCACGGAGGACGGTAGCGCCGAGATGCCCTCGGCGGGCCGGGCGTTCACGCCGGATCTCATCACGCGCCTCATCGCATGCGGTGTGCAGATTGCGCCCCTCCTGCTGCACACCGGAGTCTCAAGCCTCGAAGGCGACGAGCCGCCCTACGAGGAGTTCTATCGCGTCCCTCCCCCGACGGCGCGTCTGGCGAACGCTACAAGGAAGTCCGGCGGTCGCGTCGTCGCCGTCGGCACAACGGTCGTCCGGGCGCTGGAGACGGTAACCGACGAACGCGGGACCGTCCATCCCGGCGAGGGTTGGACCGGCCTCGTCGTCACGCCCGGGCGGGGCGTGCGCGCGGTGGACGCGCTCATCACGGGGCTGCACGAGCCGCGCTCCTCACACCTGGCGATGCTCGAGGCCGTCGCCGGACGCGAGGATCTGCGCCTCGCCTACATCGAGGCTCTACGAGAGGGTTACCTCTGGCACGAGTTCGGTGATCTGCATCTGATCCTCAGGTAGCAGGTTGCCGGCGGGACGAGATCCGCCCGCCCGGAGGCCGGTCTCCGGGCGGGAGTGGACGCGCGTTCAGGCGCAGGCGACGACGGTCTGGCCGGGTCTCCACCCGGACGGCTCCTCGCAGATCCAGGCCGCAGCCTCCCTTCCGGTCCTCCGCTCGGCAGCGCTCATCTCCAGGCTCCACTGGAAGATACGCTGTTCTCTGCAGCTCACGGCGCCCTGGCCGAAAGCCACGCGTGAAGGTCCGCCGAGCCCGGGGGCCAGATCTCTGGCGTAGCGGTTGAGCGCGAAGATGAGGCCGACGTTGTCTTCCTCGCCGAGCATGCCGGTGTGCGTGAGGCTCACCTTCAGCAGGCGCAGCCGCTCTCCGCGCCGGTGGCGCTCTTCGAGGTAGCGGAGCATCTCCCCCTGGTTGAAGGTGGTGAAGCTGTGCTCCACCCTCCCTCCCGGGCCGACCTCGCTCACCGAGAACCAGGACCACGGGTAAGAGCTCGATGAGGCGAAGTCCGGGGGAGCCGGCCCCTCCGAGACGAAGAACAGCTGCGAGAGTTCTGCGCGGTCACCGCGGTTGAAGGCGTCAACGAAGGCGAGAACGAGCGCGGCGACCCGCCGGGGACGGCAGGCCTCGGGCAACGTGGGGTCTTCGCCGGTAACCAAGATCCCGGGCGTACCTGTCGTCCGCTCCGGCTTCCCGAGCGCCCGTGAGGCCCCATCATCCCCGCCGCATCCAAGCAGCAGCAACCCGAGCAGGAGGACCGGGATGATTCGCCTCGCCTTCACCGGGGTACTCGCCCTTCGGCCGTCTCGCGACGACTCCATCATACACCCGGCGAGAGGAGCTAGAGAGAGATAATCCCCCGCCTCGCCCCGCGGCTGACGGCCTCGGCGCGGTTTCCGGCCCCCAGCTTGGCGTAGATGGAGGAGACGTGAAACTTTACGGTATGCTCGCTGATACCGAGGCGGCGCGAGATCATCTTGTTCGACAGGCCCTCGGCGAGCAGCCCGAGCACTTCGCTCTCACGCGCCGTAAGCGACTCGCCGGGCGCCTCCTCGACGACCGGCTCGCCCAGGAGGCGCCCGGCCATCTCCCCGGACATCGCCACGAGGCCCCGAGCCGCAGCGATCACCGCAGCCGCCAGCTCTTCGGACGACGCATCCGGGGTCACGACGCTCCACGCCAGCAATCCCAGAGAGCGCAGCCGCGAGACCGCGCGCTCATCATCGGCGATCAGAACGACCGACGCCCCGACCTCCTCCGCGGACGCAGCGACATCCGGCAGCAGATCCTCGTCCGCGACCACGAGCGCCTCCACCCCGGAGCCGGCGCTCCCCGGATCAGCCGATTCCCCGCACACCTCGATCTCTTCGACGTCCGCGAGGATCGAGCGCAGCCCGGCGCGCACTACCGGCGAGGCGGCGACGACGAAGACGCGCACCGGGCTCACAGGCAGGTCCTAGCCACGCTCCTCCACGGGAACCCCGAGTTCTCTGCGCTCACCGCCACGCACCACCTCGACCGGCACCTCCCGCCCGACTCTCTCGCCCGCGAGCAAGGCCAGCAGGTCGTCTGTGTCCTCGACCGGCTCCCCATCGAACGCCACCAGGATGTCTCCGACCAGCAGCCCGCCCCGGGAGGCCGGACTCCCCTCCTCGACGCCGACCACGAGAAGGCCGCCCCGGCGCGAGATCCCACCTCGCTGGGACTCGGGCAGACGCACCGGCTGGCTCAGGATTCCGAGGTAGCCGCGTCTTATAGTGCCGCGCTCGGCGAGCGCCTCCGCCGTGCTCCAGGCGATGCCGGTAGGGATCACAAAGGTTGCCCCCCGTCCCCAACCCGCGGTCAGCACCCCGATAACCGCCCCCCGCGCGTCCACCAGGGCCCCGCCCGAGAGACCCGGATACACTGCCGCGTCGGTCTGCAAGTACCGCTCCAGCCGTCCCCCGCGCCACATCCGCGCCGGCCCTCCGGCCGCGCTGACCACGCCCGAAGTAACCCGCAGCCCGCCGTCGCGCCCCGAACGCCCAACCGCGAGGGCGAGCTGGCCGACCCGGGGTTCGCCCCCGGCGGGCGACGCAGCCTCAGCCTCCAACCCCTCGACCGCGAGAACCGCCAAGTCAGCAGCGGGATCCCGCCCGACGAGGCGTGCCGCAGCGGGCTCGCCGCCGGACGCGGTGACGGAGACGTCCCCCTCGCGCTCCAGCACATGGCTGACCGTCAGCACCATCCCCGGCGCGTAGACCACGCCGCTCCCGGAGTGGCGCCTGCCGCCGATCACCCGCACGACCGACCGCCCCGCGCTCTCCGCCGCATCTGCCAGAGCATCAGAGAACGCCGCCAGGGTCTCCTCGTTCCGCCTCTCCATCTCTTCCGCTCCCTGCTCGACCGTAACATCTCACTAACGTCTCACCAAACTAACGCCGCGCAGCAAGACCTGCATCGCCCGTAAGGGTGGTCGCAGAACCGGAAGAACGGCCGGGAGAGCCCGGCGCCCAACTCGGGGTGAGGGTGGGAAAGGGAAAGGAGGAGCGGGCACCGGGTAGCGCTAACCGTTACACATTTCGTTGATTCTTCAACCCGCAGCGAGCACTCTGCGATAAAAATGGCCCGAAATATGCAGCCGGCCGCAACAGAGCCGGGACGCGGTGATCACCACGGGATCGGGCGCCGGTCGCGGAAGAAGCCGCCGGTGGGCCCCCCCTTCGGGAGGGTGGCGGCCCAGACCACCCCTTCGGCTCCCTCCTCGACGCGACGCGGCGCTTTGGGGCCGCCCATCTCGGTCTGGACCCAGCCCGGGTCCACGGAGTTCACCAGGATGCCGCTGCCCCGCAGCTCGGAGGCCAGCATCCGGGTGAGGACATTCAGCCCCGCCTTGGAGAGCCGGTATCCGGGCTGCCCGCCACCCATCTCCTCCAGGGAGGCGATGATGCTGGAGACGTTGACGATCCTGCCGTACCCCTCGCGCCTCATGTACGGTATGGCGACCTTGCACAACCGCCAGGCACCGAAGAGGTTAGCCTCCAGCGCCTCCCGCACCCGGCCCAGGTCGGCCTCCGCCGCGCTCTGTTCGCCGTCGTTGGAGATACCCGCGTTGTTCACCAGCACGTCGAGTCTGCCGAACTCCTCATCGACGAAGCTGGCGATGCGGTCCACGCTCGCGTCGTCGGATACGTCGAGCTGGCGAGCGACAACGCTGCCGCCGAGCTTCTCCGCCGCCCGCCGCCCCCTCTCCTCGTCACGGGCGCCCAGGATCACCGTAAGTCCCCTGTCGGCGAGCTGGCGGCAGACCTCGAACCCGAGCCCTCTGTTGCCCCCGCTGACGAGCGCGACCCGACCGTTCTCAGCCATCTAACCTCCCTGTCGAAGAAAGCTCTCAGAAATACTACATGCCGACGGCACGGAACGCCGCCGCAACCGCCTCCTCCGGCGAGCGCGCGACCACGACGCCCTCGCCGAGACTCCAGCTATCCAGGGCGACGACCGGGCGACCGACCTTCTTCGCGAGCCCGATCTCCGAGAGCGTCCCCCACTCGCCGCCGACCGCTATCACGGCGTCCCCCGAGCACACTACCGCCAGGTTCCTGGCATGTCCCATTCCCGCAGCGACCGAGTAGGTGAGGTACGGGTTGGCCCGCCGCCGGTCCTCGTCCGGCAGGACGCCGATGGATACGCCTCCCGCTTCAGCCGCCCCGCGAGCCGCCGCCTCCATCACCCCGCCCCTGCCGCCGCAGACCACGACGCCGCCCCTCTCCGCGACGAGCCGCCCGACGGTCCGCGCCCTCTCGTAGAGCTCGCCCGAGGCGCTGCCGGAGCCGACGACGGCTACGTAAGGGCCGCCGCTCACAGCGTCGGGTAGCGGTCCACCTGCCCGAGCAGGAAGCGCAGGAGGGCAACTGCCCCACTCTTGCTCAGAGGCTCGTTCCAGTTGCCGCACTTGGGGGACTGGATGCAGGCCGGGCAGCCCTTCTCGCAGGGACAGCGCGTGATCGCGCCCAAAGTGTCGCGGGCGAGGGACTCGAAGGCGTCGTAGCCGCGGCGGGAGATGCCGACGCCGCCGGGGTAGCCGTCATAGACGAAGATCGTCGGCAGGGCCGTCTGGCGGTGGATGGGCGTCGAGAGCCCGCCGATGTCCGCCCGATCGCACATGGCGAAGAGGGGCAACAGCCCGATCACTCCGTGCTCCCCGGCGTGCAGCGCGCCCCCGAAGCTCTCGAAGCTCGGCCTCACCCCCCGGGGGACCGGCGGCAGCGTCACCCAGAACGCCTGCGTCTCCAAGACCACGTCCGGCAGGTCGAGCGGGAAGACCCCGACCTCCCTCTCGTCGGCGACCTGGACCTTCTTGTAGTGGGTGACGGAATCGGTGGTGCGCACCCGGCCCCAGCTGAGGGCGGCGCCGTTCGCGAGGTCGCGGCGCTCGACCTCCTCCAGCACCTCCACGTCCGTCTCGACGCGGGGTCTTGTGTAGTAGCGGTCCGGGACGCGGCGGGCGACGGCGCGACGGGCGCGCAGGTCGAGCTCCTCGATCTCGTATGCCCTGCCGCGGTGGAGATAGGTCGCGCCGGGGTGCAGCTCGCTCGGGGCGCGCGTCGCCTCGGTGGTCCCGATCAGCTCCCCCTCCTCGTCCGAGATCACGACGGTCTCCGAGGACG
>JBFLXF010000171.1:0-5625 GCA_040757515.1 Actinomycetota bacterium | reverse complement strand
CTGCGCGAGGGCGAGACCGAGGATGGAGGAGGGGCCGGGGGCGGCAGGGCCGTGCTTCGCGCCCGGTTTCCTCGCAGGAAGCCGGACGTGGTGAGAGGCGGGAGTGCGGGTAGATAGAGCTTCAGGATGAGGCGCCATCGAGACGGTCCGCAGCCGGGCGGCGCCTTAGTCCGCCTCCGCCTCTCTGTAGGCCTGCTTCGGGTCGAAGAGGACGAGGGCGACGGCGCAGAGCACGGGGATGGCGGCCATAAACGCGATTCCCGGGGCGTAGTCTCCGGAGAGGTCGTGCAGCGCGGCGAGGGGAAGAGGGGCGAGGGCGGCAGCGGAGATCATGACCGCCGTGGCCGGCCCCTGCACGCGTCCGAGCCCCCGGCGCCCGTAATAGTGAGCCCAGGCCATGCCCGCAACCACGCCCTGCATTCCCGAGGCCGCCCCGAGCATGACGGCGTAGACGGCCGCGGAGGCAGTATTCGAGACGAGGGGGAGGTAGATCAGGGCGGCCAGCAGCAGGCCGAGGCTGATCATGAGCGGCCCGCGCGGTCCGAGCCGGTCGGCTAGAAAGCCAGTGGTCGCGGTCGCCAGCGCGGCGGCGACCGAGAATGGCATGAACACCGCCGCCGCGGCCGCCGGGCCGAGGCCCTGCTCTCCAAGGACGGAGATCTGGTGAAAGACCAGCGCCGTCACCACGAACGGTACGGCTGCGAGCGGCACCGCCAGAAGCCAGAAGTGGATCGAGAATGCCACCTTGCGGGAGCCACCGTCTTCTGTGGGTCTGTTGTCTTTCCATTCCTCGACGGGCGCGTCGGCGCCGTCAGGGTACAGGCCTACCGCCTCCGGGCGGTCGCGCACGATGAGCAAGGCAGCGGGCACGAGCAGCACCCACACCATCGCCCCGAGCGCCAGGTAGGCGCCTCGCCAGCCCACGGCTCCGATCATGGCTTGCGTCACGGGAGGAAGCAGCGCGTTCGACGCCGCCAGGCCAAGCGCCACGACGGCCATCGCCCTACCCCTCTTGCCGACGAACCACTGCGCCGCGACCATGCTCGCCGTTACCGGCAGCGAGCCCTGCCCGAGTGCCCGCATCGCAGCGAATCCCAGCAGAAAGGCGACGGAGCCGGAGGCCAGCGATATCCCCAGACAGGCTACGCCGAGGGCGAAGGCTATCCCGGCCAGCATCAGTCGCGCTCCGTAGCGGTCCACCAGGCGCGCCACCACCGCGACCATCGCGGCGCTGACCGCCGTCCCGAAGGCGTAGAGCATCGAGAGATGCACCCGCGAGAGTCCGGTGTCCGCCAGGATCGGGTCCACGAATACTGAGAACACGAACGATTGTCCCGGACCCGAGCAGAACATCGCCACAGTCGCCACCGCGACGACCGCCCAACCGTAGAACGGCCTCCTGAAACGCAACGGCTGCAACCGCTTGAGCAGGTCTACCTCCACTCGTAACCGGTCCTGCGGATATCGTAACGGCAAGTAACCTTCAGAGGCTATCGCCGCCGGGCGCACAGTCAAGGGGCGGAGCGAGGTTTGGCCGCCACTGAGGCTGCTGTGGCGGCTACTCGTAGAGGCCGGCGGTCTGTTTTTGGCGCTCGACGGCGTTCTTTATGGCCCGGGCGTCGGGCAGAGCCATCCGCTCCAGGCGGTAGATGCGACCCGTGTTGCTCTCTATGGCTAGGATGCAGTTTACGAGGCCCGAGATCCGGACTTCCGAGACATCTCTGATGCTAAGGGACTCGACGTTCTGGCCCTTCCAGCCGCTGCGCAGCTCCACCCGGTCAGGGTAGACGGCGACCACGTTGTTGCCGCTCGCCGTGGCCTGGGCTATAGGCGCTCCCAAGTCTTCCTCCTTCTGCCTTATAGCCGGAAGGCCCCGAAGAGCCATTCTCCGGGACATTCCGGCCCTGGGCGAAGCCGGGGCTTCGCCCTACTCTACGCAGTGCCCTCTGCGGTCCTGCCGTCTATCACGGGGTCGGGCATTCTCGCGCCGCCGTTCTGGTAGTCGGTTGCGACGAGGTCCGGGTAGCCGTAGACGCCGTGCTCGTGGATGTCGAGGCCGTCGAGCTCCTGGTCGGGCTTGACCCGGATGCCGATGGTCGCCTTGAGGACCGCGAAGACCAGCAGCGAGGACAGGAAGACGAACCCGCCGCAGGCGACGATGCCGAGGGCCTGTATGCCGAGCTGGTAGAGGCCGCCGCCGTAGAAGAGACCGGGCTGGCCGACCGCCGCGAGCTCCGGGGCGGTGAACAGACCCGTAGAGAGCGTGCCCCAGATGCCGCCCATCCCGTGCGCGGCGATCGCTCCAAGCGGGTCGTCCACCCCGAGGCGGTCCACAAAGATGAGGGTGGCGTACATGATCACGCCGGCCATGAAGCCGATGACTACCGAGGCCCATGGTGCGACGAAGGCGCAGGCCGCGGTGATGGCGACGAGGGCGGCTATGGCGCCGTTGCCGCCCATCCCGACGTCGATGTGGCGCCGGAAGGCAAAGCTCATCAGCATTGCGCCGAGTACGCCGGAAGCGGCGGCGAGCGTGGTGGTGAGGGCGATGTCGGCGATCTCGGGGACGACCGCCATCGTGGAGCCGGGGTTGAAGCCGTACCAGCCGATCCAGAGTATCAGGACGCCGAGGACCGCCAGCGGCATGTTGTGTCCCGGGATGGTGACGGGACGTCCCGCATCGTCGTACTTGCCGAGCCTGGGGCCGAGCAAGAGCGTGCCGGCCAGGGCCGCCATCGCGCCCGAGAGGTGGACGACCGTGGAGCCTGCGAAGTCCTGCATCCCGAGCTCCGTCAGCCAGCCGCCGCCCCAGATCCAATGCCCCACCATCGGATAGATGATCCCGGCGAAGACGACCGCGAAGACCACGTAGACGGCGAACTTGGTCCGCTCGAGCATCGTGCCCCACACGATCGCCAGCGAGACCGCGCAGAAGGCCACCTGGAAGAGGAACTTGGCCGAGAGCGGTACCTGCGTCCAGGCGAGCCCGGCGTAGACGTCGTCGACCGCGCCCTCCGGCACGGCCAAAAACCAGCCCTGGGTCCCGACGATGGCGTTGCCGGTCCCGAAGGCGAGGGCGAACCCGACTGCCCAGAACAGGAGCGCCGCTATCGCGAGGTTGACGAGTATCTTGGCGACCACGCTGCCGACGTTCTTCATTCGGGAGAAGCCGACCTCCAGCATGGCGAACCCCGCCTGCATGAAGAGGACCAGCACCGCCGCGACGAGCACCCACATGGTATCCATCGCGAGCGAGAGGTCCTCCGTGGTCGGCGCACCCTCCTGGGCCAGCGCCAGAGCCGGTAGCGCCCCGACGAACAGCAGCGACGTCGTCAACAGCAGGGATAACCTTCGCAAGAGCCTTCCTCCCGGGACTGTGTATTCACGACGCACACAGTCTAGGAAGGCCTCGCGGGAGGGGTCTTTGGCCCGCCGCACAAAGATGCGTCGCGGATGGGCGCCCGCGTTGCGCTGGCGGGACAAGAGGGCCCGGCTACCTGTCCGTGAAGTTCGAGGGTTGCTCGGGGGCGTGGCCGAGGAGCTGCATGGCCTTTATGCCGAGCATCAGTCGCTCGCGGTCCTCGCTCCTCTCGACATCGAGGCCGGTGAGCTCCTTCACGCGGTCGAGACGGTAGCGGATGGTGTGCCGGTGGGCGAAGAGCAGGGAGGCGGTCCTGGAGGTGGAGGCGTCGTTCTGCAGGTAGGTGAGAAGGGTGAGTACGAGGTCGGTGCCGTAGCGGGAGTCGTAGCGGACGGCGGGCTCGAGGGTCTCCGCGTAGAAGGTCTCCAGCTCCTGCGGGTCCTCCTGCAGCACGCGGAAGAGGAGCTTGTAGGTGCCGGTGCCCTCAAAGGTCGAGACGGAGGAGGGGCCCTTTATGCGCTGCCCGATCTCCAGGGCGACCTCCGCCTCTGAGTAGGCGTCGGTGAGGAGGGCGGGGTCGCTCTTGTAGCGCCCGATACCCACCGAGACCGTGAGGTCCGGGAGGAGGCCCTTTACGTAGCGCTGTATCCTGCCGGCGAGGAGCAGCGCCCGCTCGGGGAGGTCTCCCGGTGGCTCGCTGTCTGCGGGGGCGAGGAAGAGGATCACGTTGTCCGAGCGCGACCCGAGGAGGAAGTTGGAGAACAGCTCCCGCGTCTGGAGGCGTACCGCGTCGGCCAGGCGGCGCTTGAGCTCTTGTATTGCTGGCTCTCCCGGCCTGCGCCGCTCCAGGTAGCGGGCGAAGTCGTCTATGTCCACGATGAGCGCCAGGGCGCCATCCGAGAAGTCCGCCCCCAGGTAGCGGGCACGCTGCAGGAGTATCTCCACGGAGCCGTAGTGGTTCCCGACCAGATCGTCCACAAAGTCCCCGCGCGCGGCGAGCTCGGTCTCCAGGCGTATGCGCTCCTTGTCCAACTCGGACTCCAGCACGCGCCGGGACCAGTAGAGGCGCACCACGTCCTCCGGCCCGAGCGGCGCGCCGGCCGGGTCGAACCACAGGTAGCCCGCAGGAGCGCCGGTACCTATGGGAGTCCAGAAGAACTCGCCGTCCTCTGTCCGCCACCGCTCCACCGGCACCGAGAGGTAGCCGTCGGGCAGCCGGGCGTAGCGATCCCGCCGCTCGCGCCGCGTCTCCTCGACGCTCGATCTCCGCGAGGCTCTCAAGCCCCGTTTCTCCAATAAGGCGCGCAGGCCGTTCCCGTCGGCAGTCTGCGGGGCGCTCGCTACGAGCCTCCCGACGGCGTCCTCGACCACCACCGGCTTGCCGAGGAGCTCATGGACGCGGACGGCTACCTCCTCGATGGACGACTCTCTGACCGGGCTCTCCAATAGCGCGCGGCCCGCACCATGAGAGAGCAACAGCAGGTCATCTCCCCCCGAGAAGGCGGCGAGCAGCCTGCGGAGCGGTATCCCTCGCGGCACCACGAACAGCCCCAACCCGAACTTCTTCGCGCGCTCCGACACCTCCTCGGGCGGTTCGCCGTCGCGGCGCCACACCACCGCCGGGGTGCCTGACTCCGCTATCTCGCCGAGGAAGCCGTGATCCAGATCGGGGCGGGAGGTGACGGCGACCTCCTCGGGACCGAGCCAGCCGTTCGTCGCCTCCTCGACCGCCAGCCCGCGCACCCGGCGCGAGCCGTCGCCGGGGATCAGGCACCGGGCGTCCAGCTCCTCGGAGAGCGCCCGGGCGAGGTCTTTGAGGTTCAAGTGTGGGGCTCCTTCGCGCTGTGCATAGACGGAGACCGATACAGCAGCCTAAATATAAACGAGGTTCAGGGCAGGTGAGAAATCCGGGCGGCCAAACGCGACTTCCAGGCAGCCGGTCGAACAAGGACAAAGAGAGGGGCCGGGGCCTGGTAACCCCGGTCCCCTTACCGGAGGCGGCTAAACCGTTCCTGCTAGTTCGGTGGTGGCCCGAGTATCTCGTTTCCGTGCCGGGCGGCGATGGCGGCCATCCGTTGCATCTCGGCCTCGTCGGGCGGCCCCTCCGGCTGCGGCGGGAGGGTCAGCTCCCTCGCCGGCTCTCCCATCTCCCTGATGAGATCCTCGAAGCCCGCAGGCGAGAGGACGAACAGCAACCGCGCGGGCCCGGAGTCCACCTTGAACGCGTGGGGAACCTCCTCGGGACCGAAGAGAAACGAGCCAGG
>JBFLXF010000170.1:0-5674 GCA_040757515.1 Actinomycetota bacterium | reverse complement strand
ATCGAGAGCCCCGCAAGCGGTGTGAGATAAGGGTTGAATTCCAGCTGAATAAAGAACCTGGCCAGGGCAGTAAACAGGATCATGAGCGAAGCTGCCAGAACCACCCGCACCGCCACGTTCGTCTTGAGCACGCGACGTCCGAAGCGTTCCAGGAAGTACCAAGCCATACCTATCTCTGCGGCGACCACGAGCCCCACTCCAAGCAGCGCGGTCCAGGGATTGGTCTCCTGCAAAAGGTTGAGAGACTCCAGGCGCGCCAGATCCCCACTCTGAATAATCCCCTGCTGGATGGCCCGCTCTATGGGTGCCTTGGGCTTGAAGCCGATGAGAAAGGTGAGCGTCGCCCATGTAAACGCCATCAGAGCAACGTAGAGCCTGACCTTCGGCAGCCTCTCTATCCACTCTCGGAAACGCTCGAAGCGCGTTGGGGGACGATGGATCTCGTCGACTCTCTTGCCCAAAGGCGGTGGCTTGAGGGACTTGCGTCTGGGTCTCATCTCAGAGTCCTTTAGGCTTCTTCTCTCCTGCCGGCGCCCTCATAGGCGTCAACGATCCGCATAACCAGGTCGCTTCGCACGATGTCGTCCCTGCCCAGACTGACGAACTCGACGCCCTCCACCTCCGTGAGCGTCCGGCGCGCGTCTTCGAGGCCGCTTGTACGCCCCTTGGGCAGATCGACCTGCGTGATGTCGCCGGTGATGACCATCTTCGAGCCGAACCCGAGGCGCGTCAGAAACATCTTCATCTGCTGGGGAGTGGTGTTCTGCGCCTCATCGAGGATGATGAACGCGTCATTGAGGGTCCGGCCTCTCATATACGCCAGAGGAGCGATCTCGATTATACCGCGCTCCAGGTAAGCTTGAAACTTCTCCGGCGCTACCATCTCGTAGAGCGCATCGTAGAGCGGCCTGAAATACGGGTCCACCTTCGCCATCATGTCACCCGGCAGAAAGCCCAGCGACTCACCCGCCTCGACCGCCGGACGGGTGAGGATGATCCTGGAGACCTCTCCACGGTTGAGCGCATCCACGGCAAAGGCGACCGCCAGGTAGGTCTTGCCGGTCCCCGCCGGTCCTATCCCGAAAACGATGGGTGTCTCGCGAATGGCATCCGTATACGCCTTCTGGTTGCGGGTCTTGGGCGCGATGCGCCGGCCCCGATGCGTCAGGATCACATCCCCGAGCACCCGCCGCCCCTCGCCCCCGTCGCCCATCCTGTAGAGCCGCTCGGCAGTCTCCGGCGTGGGGTGATGACCGTCCTCCGCGAGCCCCACAAGCCCGTTGAAGACCGCCTCGGCCCTCTCCACGGCCTCCTCGGACCCCCGCAGCAGGATCTCGTTCCCCCGCACGATGACCTCGCACTCAACCAAGTCCTCGACCCGCCTGAGAACCGAGTCGCGCTCGCCGAAGACCTCGAGCATCCGACCCGGCGGGACAACGAGCCTGGCCTCTACCTGCGCTCCACGTGTAATGTCCGTCTCTATTCCTCCTCTATACAGCTTTCAGTTCCCGGTCCATGACCGCAAGGCAACGGGCATCCGTCACACCCTGCTGACAGCTGCCAGTCAAGCGCTGAAAGCTTCACTGCAGTCTGTTTCGCACCAGCGCGGATAACTGTCTGCCTTCGGCTCGACCCTCGGCGAGTTCCATCGCCCGGGCCATCGCCCTGCCCATATCCTTCATTCCGGAGGCACCGGTCTCCTTGACTGCCCGGTCAGCTATCTCCTCCAGCTCAGCAGCCGAGAGCGGTGCGGGCAGGTAGGAACGCACGATCTCCGCCTCCGCAGACTCTGAGGCGGCCTGCTCTTCACGACCGGCCTTGCGATAAGCCTCGGCGGACTCTTCGCGCTGCTTGAGCTGACGCCGGAGCACGCTCTGCTCCTCCTGCTCCGATAGCTCCCTGCCGGCCTCGATCTCGGCGTTGCGCAAAGCGGCGCTCAGCATTCGCAGCGCGTCCACTCGCGTCCGGTCTCTAGACTTCATTGCGGCCTTGATGTCCTCCCGTATCTGGCCCGCTACGCTCACCGGACACCCGCCAGACGGTCCCGCATCACCTCGATCACCTCTTCCATCATGTTACACAATACGCTAACTACCCTCTTCCCGCATCGGCCTTTCCATGGCACCTATCGCCCGCGCCACGGCAACGACACCAGCGGTCTCGCTCCTGAGGCGGAACGGACCGAGCTGTGCCATTCGCAGACCACCCTCAGCGGCAAGGCGCAACTCTTCCTCGCTCCATCCCCCCTCCGGTCCGATAAAGAGTCTCGCCGGACTCCCCGCAACCTCCTCGATCGGGGCAAGCCCGTCCGCGTTGTGGAGCAGGATGCCACCCGCCGCCTCCCACACCGCCTCCGAGAAAGGCACCGGCTCGCACACCTCCGGCACCCGCAGCCTCAGCGACTGCCGCGCCGCAGCCTCCGCCACCCGCCGCCAACGCTCAACCTTCCCCTCCCGGGGCTTCACGACCCCACGCTCGGTGAGTAGCGGCACGATCCTCGCCGCCCCCACCTCGGTCGCCTTCTCTACGAGAAGGTCCATCCTTCCCCCCTTGGGCACCGCCTGATAGAGGATGATCTCCGCCTCTCCACCTGCCGGAAGCTCGTGCAACACCAGTGCATCCTGCCCCCGACCCAGCACGGCGAGAAAGAGACGGCCTCTGCCGTCCACCACCTCGATCGCATCACCCTCCCGACCACGTAGCACCGTGAAGGCGTGATGAGCCTCACCCGCAGGGAGATCCAGAGATACCCCAGACTCCAGCTGAGAATCAACGAAGATTCGCGTGATCGGCGTACGCGTCGCCCCGAGCCCCCTAACCGAAGACACCCTTCAGCCGGTCGAAGAAGGAACCTCCGCTGCCGTTATAGGTCTCCTCGCCACTGGCCGCCTCGAACCGCTCCAGCAGCTCTCGCTGTTCGCGCGTCAGCCGCGTCGGCACCATCACATCCACCACCACCTTGAGGTCCCCGCGGCCCCGACGACCCATGCGCGGCATGCCCTCTCCCCTCAGCCTCATCGTAGTCCCCGGCTGCGTCCCCGGCTCTACCTTTACCCGCGTAACCCCATCCAGCGTCGGAATCTCCGCCTCCGTCCCGAGCGCCGCCTCTACGAAACTCACCTTTAGCCGGTGCACGAGGTCCGTACCGTCGCGTATAAGCTCAGGATCATCTTTAACTCGTACGTTGACGTATAGGTCGCCGCGGGGGGCACCGGGCTCTCCGGCGTGCCCCGCTCCGGGTACCCGCAGCCGCATCCCGTCCTCTATCCCCTCCGGTATTCGCAACCGTCGGCGTTCGACCTCCGAGACGCGGCCGCTGCCCTGGCAGTTGTCGCATGTAACTTCGACAATGCGTCCGCGCCCGCCGCAGGTCCGGCAGGTCTGCGTGCTGACCATCTGACCCAGCATGCTCTCCCGCACGGTCCTTACCGCTCCCGCACCGCCACACGCCCCGCACACCCGGGACCGCGTGCCACCGACGCCGCCACAGACCGGGCAACCCCTCACGACTTGAACGTTCACTTCACGTTCAGCCCCAAAAGCGGCCTCGCGCAGCGAGACCTCCACGGCGACTTCGGCGTCGGCTCCGCGCTGGGGGCGGCGGGCGCCGGTTGTGCTGCCGAAGAAGGAGCCGCCGAAGCGATCTCCGAAGAAGGCATCGAAGATATCCTGGAAGCCGCCGAATGGATCCCCGCCGGGATAGCCGCCTCCGGCGGCGCCGCGTGGAACCTGATGGCCATAGGTGTCATAGGCGCGGCGGGATTCTGGGTTGGAGAGCACCTCATAGGCTTCGGTGAGCTCCTTGAAGCGCTCCTCGGCCTCGTGATCTCCGGGGTTAGTGTCCGGATGGTGCTCACGCGCCAGACGGCGGTAAGCTTTCTTGATCTCCGCCTCGCTTGCGTCCCGGGAGATGCCCAGGATCTCGTAGTAGTCGCGCTTCGCCATAGTCTAGAAGCCGACGGTCAGACGGTTCGTCAGGGTCTCTGCCGCAGAGCGCACGGTGACGATGGCGACATCGTAATCCATACGCTTCGGTCCGATGAGTCCGACAACCCCGTAGGGACGTTCGCCCTGGCTGTAGGCGGCGGCTACGAGGCTCGTGCCTACCAGGTTGTAGAGGGCGTTCTCGGCCCCGATGGAGACGACGACTCCCGAGCGTGAGACGGATCTCTGCAAGGCATCGGAGACCAGCCGCAGAAGCCAGCGCCGCCGCTCGAAGATCTCCACCACCGCCGCCAGGCTCTGCGGATCCAGCTCGTCGAGACGCGCGAGCAGAGCCGATGCACCTCGCACGAAGACGCCGCTCTCGGTAGTGCGCCCCAGGCTCTCGACCGCTCTGAGAACCGTTCCCACGACAAGAGGGTCGTGGCCAGAGAGCGCCTTGCGGGCAGCGGCGGACAGTTCCAGGTCGCCCCCGAGCGGGCGGTCCCCGACCCAAGCATTGAGAGCGTCGAACATCTCACGCAGCTCGTCATCCCTGACTCTAGCGGGGAGGTTAACGGTCATGCTCGAAGAAGCCCCACTCTGCATCGAGACGACCAGGAGCAAGCTGCCGTTAGGCAGGGGCAGGTAGTCCACGCGCGAGAGAGAGTCCCCGATCGCGCTCGGCCCCGCGACGACGGCCAGAAGGTGCGTAAGCTCGCTCATCCCCTCGCTCACGCCACGCAGCAGTTCGTCCACGTTCGCGTAGCCCTCCATAGTCTCAAAGGAGACTTCCTCCTCGTCCCCCTCCTCGGAGAGCAGGCTGTCCACGTAGAGACGGTAGCCGGCGTCCGTCGGGACGCGCCCTGCAGAGGTGTGAGGGTGCGTCAACAGACCGATGGACTCTAGATAAGCCAGCTCGGCCCGGATCGTGGAACTGCTCGCGTCTACAAACTCCGCCAGCGTGTGACTACCCACCGGAGCACCGGTCGAGATGTGGAGCTCCAGGGTCTTGAAGAGGATCTGCCGTTGCCGGTCAGTGATCTCGACACGCCTCATATCCGGCAGGATTTTATCATGAGCGGCACCCGACTCAGAGAGCCGACAAGCATTATATGCGCAGTGCAGCGAGGAAGGCCTCTTGCGGTATCTCCACTTTCCCGATCTGCTTCATCCGGCGCTTCCCGGCCTTCTGCTTCTCCAGCAACTTACGCTTACGGGTGATATCGCCGCCGTAGCACTTAGCGGTAACATCCTTACGGTAAGCGCGCACGGTCTCGCGCGCGATCACCCGCTTCCCTATCGCTGCCTGCACCGGCACCTCGAAGTTCTGGCGCGGGATGAGTTCCTTGAGTTTCTCGACGAGGGCCCTACCCCGCTGGTAAGCCTTGTCGCGGTGGACGATGATCGAGAGCGCGTCCACCGGATCTCCGGAGACGAGCACCTCGACCCTGACGAGATCTGAAGGCTCGTAGCCCTTGCGCTCGTAGTCGAAGGAGGCGTAGCCCCTGGTACGGCTCTTGAGGGCGTCGAAGAAATCGGTGATGATCTCCGCGAGCGGCAGGTCGTAGGTGAGCTGAACCCTCTTCGCCGAGAGGTACTCCATGCCAGCCGGGACGCCGCGCCGCTCGTGACAGAGGCCCATCACGGCCCCGACGTACTCCTTAGGACAGACGATCGTGGCTCGCACGATGGGCTCTCTTATCTCGTCGAAGTTGTCGGGAAGGTCGCTCGGGTTGGTGATCTCTAGAGT
>JBFLXF010000169.1:0-5677 GCA_040757515.1 Actinomycetota bacterium | reverse complement strand
CCCGCCGACCTTGACGCGCCTGGGGTTGAGGGCGACGTAGACGTAGCCGTCCTCGACCTTCACCTCGTGGACCGGGACTGGCTTAACGGCGGGGAGGCTCTTCGCTTCGCCGGTCCTCACGTCGAACCTCGCCCCGTGCAGGGGGCACCGGATCTCGGAGCCGGAGAACTCTCCTTCCGAGAGGTAGGCGAACCGGTGGGTGCAGATATCCTCGAAGGCGTGGAACTCGCCTTCGAGATTGCACAGCGCCACGGGCCTCTCCTCGATCCGGTACTGCCTCACCTCGCCGGAGGGCACCTCGTCCGCGCGCGCTAGCTTGTGGAACTCACGCGCCACTTAGGCGACACGCTCCTCGAAGCCGAGCCCGATCTTCTCCTCTATCGCCCGGTCGAGCTTCTCCTTGAGGCCCTTGAGGGGGATGCGGCTCGTGACCTCGCCGAAGAAGCCGAAGACGACGAGCTTCTCCGCCTCGATGCGCGGGATGCCGCGGCTCATCAGGTAGAAGAGCTCCACGTCGTCCACCTGGCCCGTCGTCGAGCCGTGCGAGCACTTCACGTCGTCGGCCATGATCTCCAGGTTCGGCAGGGAGACGGCCATCGCGTCGTCGGTGCCCAGGATCAGGTTCCGGTTCGTCTGGTAGGCGTCGGTCTTCTGGGCGCCGGGCTCGACCCGGATGAGGCCGGAGAAGACGGTGAGCGACTCGTCCCGCAGGGCGCCCTTGTAGAGCAGGTCGGAGTGGGCGTTCGGGGCGAGGTGGTCCTGGAGTGTGTGGTGGTCTATGAGCTGGTCCTCGTCGGCGAAGTAGAGCCCGAGCATCTCCGAGTCGCTGCCCGGAGCCGAGAGCCCCGCCTCGACGTTGGTGCGCGCGATTCCGGCTCCGAAGGAGACAACGAGGCTGTTGATCGTCGCGTCCTTGCCCGCCGAGGAGCGGATGGTGTTGAAGTGGTAGACGTTGCGCGCCCAGTTCTGCAGCGAGACGTAGCGCAGGTTCGCGCCCTCGCCGACGTAGAGCTCGACCGCGCCGTTGGAGAGGGCGGGCTCCTCGTTCTCCTCGGAAGCGTACTCGTCGATGTACGTCAGAGACGCACCCTCCTCGACCACGACGAGGGTGCGCGGCATGATGGAGCCGGTAACGTCGAGCCAGCGGTAGCTCTGGATCGGGACCTCGATCTCTACTCCACGCGGTACGTACAGGAACGACCCGCCGGAGAACGCCGCCGCCGAGAGCGCGGCGAACTTGTCGTAGCCCTCGGGCACGAGCCCGAACAGGCGCTCCTTGACGATCTCGCCGTGCTCCCTTAGGGCGGTGTGCAGGTCGGTGAAGACGACGCCCTTCTTCTTAAGCTCCTCGTCGATGCGCGAGAACGTGGTCTCGGAGTTGTGCTGGACGAGCAGGGCGGAGTTCTCCTCGCCCTCCTTTATGAGCGTCTGCACGGCGTCCGGGAGGTCGCCCTCGCGCGTGACGTCAGGGCTCGGAGCGTAGGGGAGGAACTCCTCGAACCTCACCTCCGAGATGTCCGTGTAGCGCCACGCTTCGTCGCGCAGCGTGGGCATCGGGATCTTCTCGAAGGTGCGCCACGCCTCAAGACGCTTCTCTGTAAGCCATGCGGGCTCGTCCTTGAAGGCGGAGAGGGCCTTGACCGTCTCCGCCGTCACCCCCGGCTTCTTTAGAACCTCCGGCACGCCGTTCGCGCTCATGTATCACCTTTCCTCATCTTACGAATAGGGGCGGACCCTCGAGGAGCCCGCCCCACCTTGACCTGCTTTCCGCAACTATCCGACCGGCTCTCTCTAGCCGACCGAACCCTCCATCTCCAGCTGGATCAGGCGGTTCAGCTCTATCGCATACTCCAGCGGAAGCTCCTTGGCGATCGGCTCGATGAAGCCGTTGACGACCATCGCCATCGCCTCCTCCTCGGAGAGCCCGCGGCTCATGAGGTAGAAGAGCTGGTCCTCGCCGACCTTCGAGACGGTCGCCTCGTGCTCGGTGTTGACCTTCTTCTCCTCGATCTCGATGTACGGGTAGGTGTCGGTGCGCGCCTTCTCGTCCAAGAGGAGCGCGTCACACTCGACCCGGCTCTTGGAGCCCACAGCCCCCTCGTGCACCTTCAGGAGCCCCCGGTAGCTGGAGCGCCCGGTCCCCTTGGAGATGGACTTGGAGGTGATGAGCGAGGAGGTGTTCGGCGCGACGTGGACGACCTTGCCGCCCGCGTCCTGGTGCTGGCCGTCGCCCGCGTAGGCGACCGAGAGTATCTCGCCGCGAGCGCCCTCGCCCATCAGGTAGACGGCCGGATACTTCATCGTGAGCTTGCTCCCGAGGTTGCCGTCCACCCACTCCACGGTGGCGTTCTCGTAGGCCACGGCCCGCTTGGTTACCAGGTTGTAGGTGTTGTGCGACCAGTTCTGGATGGTCGAGTAGCGGATGCGGGCGTTGGGCTTGGCGATGAGCTCGACGACCGCCGAGTGCAGACTGTTCGTGGTGTAGGTCGGGGCGGTGCAGCCCTCGATGTAGTGCACGTAGGAGCCCTCGTCGGCGATGATGAGCGTCCGCTCGAACTGGCCCATGTTCTCCGCGTTGATGCGGAAGTACGCCTGGAGGGGTATATCCACGTGGACCCCCGGCGGTACGTACACGAACGAGCCGCCGCTCCACACGGCGCTGTTCAGGGCCGCGAACTTGTTGTCGTCGGGCGGGATGACGGTTCCGAAGTACTCGCGCACGAGGTCCTCGTGCTCCCTGAGGCCGCCATCCATGTCGAGGAAGACGACGCCCTGCTCCTCCCACTCCTTCTTGAGGTTGTGGTAGACGACCTCGGACTCGTACTGCGCGCCGACGCCGGCGAGGATCTCGCGCTCAGCCTGCGGGATGCCCAGCCGGTCGAACGTGTTCTTGATGTCCTCGGGTACCTCATCCCAGGAACGGCCCTGGTTCTCGATGGGCCGGATGTAGTAGTAGATGTCGTCGAAGTCCAGCTCGCTGAGGTCGCCGCCCCAGGTGGGGGTCGGCTTCTCCAGGAAGTGCTGGAGGGCCTCCAGCCGGAACTCCAGCATCCACTGGGGCTCGTTCTTGTGCTTGGAGATCATGGCCACGATCTCCGGGTCGATGCCCTTGCGCGGGGTCTTGAAGAAGTACTCCTCCGGGTCGCGGAAGCCGTACTTGTACTCGTCGAGCCCGAGCTCCTTAATAGTCTTGTCTTCGGGCATTCGGTCTCTCCTCCTGTAGCTCCGCTAGCTCTGGGCGCCGGCGCCGAACTCCTGGCGCACCCAGTCGTAGCCCTTCTCCTCCAGCTCGTGGGCGAGCTCCGGTCCGCCCGAGGTCACGATCCTGCCGTCGAGCATGATGTGCACGTGGTCGGGCTCGATGTAGCGCAGGATGCGCGAGTAGTGCGTGATAAGGATCGCCGAGAACTCCGGTCCCCTCATCGCGTTCACGCCCTTAGCCACAACCTGCAACGCGTCTATGTCGAGCCCGGAGTCGGTCTCATCGAGGATCGCGAGCTTGGGCTCGAGCATGAGGAGCTGCAGAATCTCGTTGCGCTTCTTCTCGCCACCGGAGAACCCCTCGTTGAGGTACCGCTCGGCGAAGCTCTGGTCCATCTGCATGACCCGCATCTTCTCCTGCAGGAGCCTGTACATCTCCATCGGGGGCAGCTCCTCCTCACGTACGCTGTTCACCGCAGTGCGCAGGAAGTTCGCCACGGAGACGCCAGGAACCTCGCTCGGATACTGGAACGCCAGAAACATGCCGAGCCTGGCCCGCTCGTCAGGCTCCAGCTCCAGCACGTCCTCGCCCTCGAAGGTCACAGAGCCCTCCGTCACCTCGTAGCGCGGATGGCCCATCAGAACATTCGAGAGCGTGCTCTTGCCAGAGCCATTGGGGCCCATTATGGCGTGGATCTCACCCTTCCCGACCTCCAGGCTGAGGCCCTTGATGATCTCGTTTCCCTCGATCTCCACGTGCAAGTTCTCTATCTTTAGCATCGAACCCCTACCGGTCGCCCTGTAAAACTTTGCTACACGCAAGCTATTAAATCACGGCGCCTCATCCCTGACAACGCAACGTGATCTGGATCAATAACCCTTCCTGAAAGTGAAGAAATTCGCTTTAGATAAGCCAACTTCTTCCGGGCGGGACCGTAGCCGGAGCCTTCTTGGGATCTGTTGTCATCATAGGGCCGGATCCTCCGGCTTGTAACAAGCTACGGCCTCCGGCGCGGCCTTTGTTGGGAATGTTTCCCGATAAGCTGGATGTTCACTGTCTTTCGAAGATGGCGTAGAGGATAGAGATTCTGCCTTCTTGCAGGTTGCGGGCCTGGTTTTCGAGCATCTCTGGGAAGTCGGGACCGAAGAGCAGGTGCGGGCTGAGCGCGGGGCTCTCTCGGTGGCGGGAGGCACGTTTGCGGAACCATTCGGCGGCGAGGGTTGTCTCGTCGGTCCAGGCGAGCTCTCTGAAGCCGGATGCGAGGATCAGGGTCCTGATCCTCTCGGGGCGCTCCAGGTGACTTATGCCGGGCTCGCGCGCCCAGGGGACGGGCAGACGGATGGGGCAGGTCTGGCCGGCCATGATTTCGTGCAGGGCCAGGCGACCGCCGGGCTTGAGGACGCGGCGTATCTCCGAGTAGAGCCTGGCTTTGTCCGCGATATTCATCGAGCTGTGCTGTGTCCACGCCAGGTCGAAGCTCGCCTCCTGGTAGGGCATCTCTAGCGCGCTGCCGTGTTGGAAGCGGACGAGGTGGCTGAGGCCCGTGCGGGCGGTAAGCGCCGCGCCTGCGAGGCAGAGTTCCTCCGTGACGTCGAGCACCTCGACCGCGCAGCCGAACTCGCTCGCGAGCGTGCGCGCCGGACCGCCGAGCCCGCCGCCCACGTCGAGCACCCGCATCCCGGAGCGCGCGCCCGCCAGGCGCGCCAGCTTTAGCGTCGCCTCCCTTCCTCGAGTGTGGAGCTGGTCTACCGGGGCGAGGTCTTCGGCTTCGAGGGCCTCCGGGTCCTTTCCGGCGGCGCGCAGGGCGGTGATGATCCTCTCCACGAGGTCTATCCTGCCGTAGTGCGCGCTTACGGAGCGGTTCTCGGGACCTTCGGTGCCGGACTGGCTCCCGCCGATCATCCGTCGAGTACGGAGACCGTGGCTCCGGCGGCCTGGAGCGGTCCGCGCGGATCGGCCTTACGGTGCAGGTAGCCTAAGGCGAGCCGCTCGCCGTCCACCGGCAGGGGAGCGACGCTGGTGATGTTTCCGACCTCCCGGCCGTTCTGGAGAACCGACATGCCGGGCTCCGGCGGCGGTCCCTCGATGGCGAAGCGGCGGAGCGTCCTGTTCGGGTGGCCGCGGTAGCGCATGCGGGCGACAGTCTCCTGGCCGGGGTAGCAGCCCTTCTCAAAGCTGACGGCTCGATCGAGGACCCCTGTCTCCGCGGGGAAGTTCTCCGTCGTGATGTCCGCGCCGAAGCGGGGGATCGCGGCCTCTATCCGGGCGGTCTCGTAGGCCGCAAGACCGACGGGGACGGCGCCCTGCTGGATGAGATGTTCCCGCAGGGTCCGGGAAGCAGAGATCAGGTCGTAGCCCGCGACCGGAACGGCGACGCCGGCGGCGAGGATCCTCTCGCCGTCTATCTCGACCTCTGAGGTCTCATGCTCGGCGAGTTTGAGGCCGCCGAGCAGCTCCTGCGCGCGTGGACCGTAG
>JBFLXF010000168.1:0-5691 GCA_040757515.1 Actinomycetota bacterium | reverse complement strand
CCTCTTCGAGGGCTGGCGGGTGGCGGCGCGCGAGGTGCGGCCCTCGGAGCTTATAGGGGCGGTGCTCGACGAGTCGGGCTACCGCAAAGAACTCGAGGCCGAGAGGACCGTCGAGGCCGAGTCGCGCCTCGAGAACCTGGAGGAGCTTGTCAACGCGGCCCGCGAGTACGAGCTCGTCGAGCCGGAGCCCACCCTCGAGGGCTTCCTGCAGGAGCAGGCCCTCTACTCGGAGCAGGACGCGCTCTCCCCGGAGGGCGGGCGCGTCACCCTGATGACGCTGCACAACGCCAAGGGGCTGGAGTTCCGGCACGTCTTCATCGTGGGGATGGAGGAGGGAACCTTTCCGCACGCCCGCTCCCTCGACGAGCAGAACCTGGAGGAGGAGAGGCGGCTCTGCTACGTCGGCATCACGCGCGCGATGGAGACGCTTACCCTCTCCTACGCGAAGCTGCGCTCGAGCTGGGGCGACCGCGAGTACCAGATGCCTTCGCGCTTTCTCTCGGAGATCCCGGACGAGTACAAGGCCGGCACGGTCCCCGGCGGCTTCGCCCGGGGCCCGGGAGGGTGGGGGATGGCCGCCTCCGGGAGCGGCCGGGAGTCACGACGCACGACCGGGGACGGCGGCTTCCGGGCCGGCGAGAGGGTCCGGCACGCGAAGTTCGGGGTCGGTGAGGTCGTGGAGGCGGGCGCAGACAGGCTCGTCGTCCGGTTCGGCGGCCAACTCAAGACGCTCGTCCCCGGCATCGCGCCGCTGAGCAGGGCCTGACCGGCCTCTCCGCGGCGGCCGGCCAGCAGGACCGGTGTGTTGCGGCCGCGAGCCCCCGGCGGACTACACGACGGTCTGCATGGCCGCCTCCCGCAGCCGTTCTGCGTCGCGTGCGGGCGGCTCGCCGAAGAGCCTCTTGTAGTCGCGGGTGAAGTGCGAGGCGTCGCGGTAGCCCACGCGCTGGCCGGCGCTCGCGGCGTCGAGATCCTCTCCTAGCATCAGGCGGCGGGCCTCCTGCAGGCGCAGCTGCTTCTGAAACTGCAGGGGGCTCATAGCGGTGACCGCCTTGAAGTGGTGGTGGAAGCTCGAGACGCTCATCCCGGCCTCCCTTGCTGCATCCTCGATGCGCAGCGGCCGGTCGAAGCCTTCGCGCAGCCTCTCTATGGCCCGGGCGATGCGATGGGCGTGGCCGCCGAGGACCGCGATCTGTCGCAGCCTGCCGCCCTGCTCGCCCCTGAGGAGCCGGAAGACGATCTCCCGGGTGATGAGCGGCCGGAGGAAGCGGGCCTCCTCGGCGGGGGCGTCCAGGAGCCGGACGAGCCTCACGACGGCGTCGAGCAAGCCCTCGTCCAGCGGGCTCACATCGAAGGCCCGCACGGCGGTGCGGTCCCCCGGCGCGGGGCGGCCAGCCTCGACCATGACCGAGCCGACGAGGGCGGGGTCGAGCCCGAGGACTAGCCCGAGATACGGACGCTCCTCGGATGCCTCGGTGACTCGAGTCGCGGTGGGCAGCGCGGCGGCCGTGATGAGATAGTGGTTGGCGTCGTAGCGGTAGAGGTCATCGCCCAACAGGACCTCCTTCGCGCCCTGCGCGATCACGCAGAACGCAGGTGAGGAGACGCCGTGGTCCTTCGGCGTTGGCGAGGAATGGCGGATCAGGCGTAGCCCGCCCGGCGCCTCGACGGCCCCGTCCCCGCCGACGGCCCGAGCGATGCGCTCTACCAGCTCCTCGCGACCGGTCCGCGCCCTGCCAGTCTCCCGCTCCGACTGCGGACGGTTCATCAAATCCATGGCAACCTCTTCGCTCCTCACCGCCTCATTCTCTCCGAACGTTTGCAGGATAGTACAAGACTTCCGGAGGATCATTATACCGGCCTGCGCCCTGAAGCCCCTACAATAAGCGCCGGACGGAGAGAATCGGCTCCGGTGTTCGGAAGAGATCCGGACTTTCGTCCAACGGAAGTCGGGGGCGTATGACTCCCGACCGCAGAGGAAGGAAGCCATGCCCGGTAGACGATACGGACCATGGCCCACCAGGAGAGGGAGGTAATCTACCATGCGAGGAACGGTACTCTACGGCCCCCGGGATGTGCGTTCCGAGGAGCTCCCAGACCCGCAGATCCTCGAGCCGACCGACGCCATCATCAGGTTGCCTCTCACCTGTGTGTGCGGCTCTGACCTCTGGCCCTACCGGGGCATCGACGAGGTCTCCGAGCCCGTTCCGATGGGCCACGAGTACGTCGGCATCGTCGAGGAGGTCGGCAGCGAGGTCAGGAACGTCAGGCCCGGACAGTTCGTCGTGGGGTCGTTCTTCGCGTCGGACAACACCTGCGAGATCTGCCAGGCCGGCTACCAGACTTCCTGCGTCAACCGGCAGCCCGGCGCGCCCACCGGCGCGCAGGCACAGTACGCCCGTATCCCGCTTGCCGACGGCACCCTCGTGGCGACGCCGGAGGTCCCGGACGACGACCTGATCCCGCACCTCCTCGCGGCCTCCGACGTGCTCGGTACCGGCTGGTTCGGCGCCGTGGCGGCCGAGGCCGGTCCGGGCAAGACGGTGGTGGTGGTGGGCGACGGGGCCGTCGGGCTGCTCGCGGTGCTCGCCGCCAGGCAGCTGGGCGCCGAGCGGATCATCGCGATGAGCCGGCATGCCTCGCGCCAGGAGCTCGCGCGGGAGTTCGGCGCGACCGACATCGTCGAGGAACGCGGAGACGAGGGCGTGGAACGAATAAAGGAGATGACGGAGGGGCTCGGCGCGCACTCGGTCGTCGAGGCCGTCGGCACGCAGGAGGCGATGATGCAGGCGATCCGCTCCACCCGGCCCGGTGGGCACGTCGGGTTCGTAGGCGTGCTCCACGACGTAAGGATACCGGGCGAGGAGTTCTTCTTCTCGCACGTGCACCTGCACGGCGGCCCCGCCCCGGTGAGGCGCTTCTTGCCCGAGCTCATAGACCTGATCTGGGACCGCAAGATCGAGCCTGGCAAGGTCTTCGACCTGGAGCTACCGCTCGAGGAGGTGGCGGAGGGCTACCGCGCGATGGACGAGCGCCTCGCGATCAAGACACTGCTGCGCCCGTAAGAGGAGACAAGCCGATGACCGCATGGACGAGCGACGAGCTTGACAAGATCGGAAGGGCAGACGAACTGCAGGTAGCGCCTGCAAGACGCGACGGCACGCTACGAACCCCGGTAACGATCTGGGTAGTCCGCCTCAGCGACGACCTCTACGTCCGCTCCTGGCGCGGGCGCGGCGGCTCCTGGTTCCGTGCCGCCCGGACCCGGGGAGAAGGCCATATCAGCGCCGGGAGCGTCGAGAAGGACGTCGCGTTCGTGGAGGAGAACGACCCCGGTGTCAACGACCGGATCGACGAGGTCTATCGCGGGAAATACCGCCGCTACTCGAGCTACGTCCGGCCCATGATCGGTCCGGAGGCACGCGCGACGACGCTGAGGCTCGTGCCCCGCTGAATACCCCCCAATGATCTCTCGCACAAGCTAAACAAGGAGGATTCTCTGTGTCAGCCATTACATCAGTCACCTTGAATAACGGGGTGGAGATGCCCCTCCTGGGGTTTGGCGTCTTTCAGATGCATAGGGCAGAAGAGTGCGAGAGAAGCGTCTCCGACGCGCTCTCGACAGGGTATCGCCTGATCGATACGGCGGCTTCCTATGGCAATGAAGAGGCGGTCGGCAATGCCATCAAGAAAAGTGACGTGCCGAGAGAGGAGCTGTTCGTCACCACCAAGGTCTGGATCGAAGATGCCGGGGATGAACGCACCAGGCGAGCATTTGAACGATCGTTGCAGCGGCTCCAACTGGAGTACCTGGACCTGTACCTGATTCACCAGCCCTTCGGGGACGTGTACGGCGCCTGGCGAGACATGGAGGCGTTGTACCGGGAGGGCCGGATACGCGCCATCGGGGTCAGCAACTTCCAACCCGACCGGCTGATGGACCTGATCGTCCACCACGAGGTGGTGCCGGCGGTAAACCAGATCGAGTGCCACCCGTTCAATCAGCAGGTCGAGACCCAGGCATTCCTGCGGGCCAACAGGATTCAAATGGAAGCCTGGGCGCCATTCGCCGAAGGCCAGCACGGCATCTTCGAGAACGAGGTGCTTCGCTCTATCGCGGACAAGTATCAGAAAACGGTGGCGCAGGTCATCCTGCGCTGGTTGACCCAACGCGGTATCGTGGCGATCCCCAAATCTGTGCGCAAGGAGCGAATCGAGGAGAACTTCAACGTCTTCGATGTCGAGCTCAGCCCGGAAGATATGGAGACTATCGCAGCGTTGGACCAGAAGGAGAGCAGCTTCTTCGACCATCGGGACCCGGCCGTCGTGAAACGGCTCGGCGAGGCGCGACGCCCGACCTAAGCGTCCTGCCAACGTGTTTGCTCCTGGTGTGTCAGTCATCATTGCACTCTTGGAGCGCGATCAGCACCGCTCAAGCTCGTGCCGCGCGCAACATCGTAGCGACCGAGCATACGAAAGCAACCGTCTTTGAAGTCAAGGGGTTAGGGGATGAACAGGGTGCCAGGGGACGCGATCCCTCATCACAGCGTTGAGGATCGAGAGCAGCTTCCTCATGCACGCCACCAACGCCACCTTCTTGGGCTTGCCGGCGGCGAGGAGCCGACCGTAGAACTCCCGCAAGACCGGGTTGTGGCGGGTGGCGACCAGCGCCCCCATGTAAAGCGCCGCCCTCACCGGCGCCCTGCCTCCCCAAACCTCCCGCTTGCCGCGCAGCGTGCCGGAGTCGCGGTTGAAGGGCGCCACCCCCACCAGGGCACACAGGCGCTTGGGGGCGATGGTCCCCAGCTCGGGCAGCTTGGCCAAGAGTGTGCGGGCCAGGACTGGCCCCACGCCGGGCACGCTGCGCAGCAGTTCCTCGTTGGCGCGCCAAGTCTCGCTTGCCCGTACGGCGTCGTCGAGCTCCCCGTCGGCGCGCTCGAGCTCCTTCTCCAACCACCGAACGTGGGCGGCTATGCGTTTGGCCACCGCCTCGGGGGCCATCTGCGAGCGGTTCTTTTCGGCGACGATCATCTCCAGGAGCTGGCGCCTGCGGACGAGGATCGCCTGCAAAGCGCGGGCCTCCTCGTCGGGGAGGACACTCGGGCGCGGGTCCACGGCCTGAGCGAAGCAGGCGAGGACGTGGGCGTCGATCTTGTCGGTCTTGGCCAGGCGTCCGGTAGCCTTGGCGAAGTCGCGGGCCTGCCTCGGGTTGACTACCGCCACCGCGATCCCGTGAGCCGCGATGGCCGTGGCGGCGGGACGCTCGTACTTGCCGGTGGCCTCAAGGACCACCAGCTCGGGGCGCGCCCGCTGCAGGCGGACGAGGAGCTTGTCGATGCCAGCCTGGTCGTTAGGCACGGAGAAGGCCTCTCCCTCGGGCAGCAAGCAGGCGTCGAGGCACGCCTTGGAAACGTCGATGCCGAGGTAGCGGGGTCTCCTGTGAGGATTCGCGGTGCTCATGCGAGTGTAGCTCCTTCCTCTTCTCGTTGGCCCGGCCTTGCAGATACGGGCTCGCCGGCTCCGCTGGCGGCCCTGGCAACCGTTCGGGCTCCACCTTTAGAGGACGGGCGCGGCGACCCTGGCTTCGCTGCGGTCTCCGAGGACCGAGGAGGAATCGGTCTGCCGCGCCCGCTGCACGGCCGCATTTTACGACCAAAACAAAGATACAAGGCACCATGAAAAAGCTTGCGC
>JBFLXF010000167.1:0-5693 GCA_040757515.1 Actinomycetota bacterium | reverse complement strand
GAACGTCAGGGTCAGGTACGCGCCGAGCCCAACGGGGATGCTGCACGTCGGCGGGGTGAGGACCGCCCTCTTCAACTGGCTCTTCGCCCGCAAGAACGGTGGCACCTTCGTACTGAGGATCGAGGACACGGACCTGGAGCGCTCCACGGAAGAGTCCGTCGAGCAGCTCAAGCGCTCCTTGCGCTGGATCGGGCTGGAGTGGGACGAGGGTCCAGAGGTCGGCGGCCCCCACGCCCCCTACCGCCAGACCGAGCGCCTCGGCCTCTACCGCGAGGCGGCGCAGAAGCTGCTCGAGTCCGGCGCCGCCTACCGGGACTTCTCCACGCAGGAGGAGGTCGCGGCGTTCCGGGAGAGGGCGCGGGCCGAGGGCAGGCCGCCCGTCTACCGCGGCGGCCCCTACCGGAAGATGAACCCGGAGGAGGCGAAGGGGAGGGCTGATGCCGGAGAGCCACACACCGTCAGGATGAAGACGCCTGCGGAGGGCCGGACGGCGTTTGAGGACATGATCCGGGGCGAGGTCTCCTTCGAGAACGCCAACATCGAGGACTTCGTGATCATGAAGTCCTCCGGCACCCCGACCTACAACTTCGCCGCCGCCGTGGACGACGCGGAGATGGAGATAACCCACGTCATCCGCGGCGACGACCACATCTCCAACACGCCGCGCCAGATCCTGGTCTACAATGCTCTGGGCCACCCCCTCCCCCGCTTCGCCCACGTCCCTCAGGTGCTCGGCCCGGACAAGAAGAAGCTGAGCAAGCGCCATGGGGCGGCGAGCGTCGAGGAGTTCGCGGCGCAAGGGATACTCCCCGAGGCGCTCTTCAACTACCTGGCGCTCCTGGGCGCGGGCTACGCTGCGGACGAGGAGATCTTTACCCCCGAAGAGCTCGCTTCGAGGTTCCGCATCGAGAAGGTCAGCGGCAACCCGGCGGTCTTCGACGAGAAGAAGCTCCTCGCCATAAACGCCGCTTACATCCGCAAGAAGAGCCCAGAGGAGCTGGCGATGATGGCCGCGCCGATACTCGCCGGGAGCGGCGTCGCCACCCCCGAGGAGCTCGAGCGCGACATGCCGCGCCTCACGCAGATAATGGCGCTCCTGCGCGAGCGCCTCCAGCGCACGACCGACATCTCCGATGCGACCGGCTACTTCTACGGCGGCACGCTGGACTACGACGAAGCGGAATTCCAGAAGCAGTTCGGCAAGGATTTCGTGCGCGAGAACCTGCCGGAGCTCTATTCCAGGCTGAAAGACCTCCCGGAGTGGACGGAGGAGGCGATAGAGGAGACGGTGCGCGGGCTCGCCGCCGAGAGGGAGAAGGGTGCGCGGCACCTGATCCACCCGCTGCGCTTCGCCACCACGGGCCGGACCGTGAGCGCGGGCCTCTTCGAGACGATGGCCCTCCTGGGCCGCGAGCGGTGCCTCGAGCGCATAGGGGACGTCCTGGAGAAGATGGGCAGCCGCGGGGACCTTTGACGAAGCGGAGACTATGGGCTACACTCTTGCCCGCTGATTCGCTCGGCCCCATCGTCTAGCGGCCAAGGACATCGCCCTCTCACGGCGAAAACCCGGGTTCGAATCCCGGTGGGGTCACTCCTCTAGCCCGCCTCGCGGCGGGCTTTTCGTTTTCAGTCCCGGCACTAAGCCTCGTCCCGGCGCTTGCGGTCCCCTGCGCCGCCGCCTTCCGCCTCCCTGCGCAGGTCGCGGGTCTTCTCCCACTGCCGGCGGTCCTCTTCGGCGGCCTCCTCGCTGGTGCGACGGTTCCACTCCTCACGCACCTCGTCTCCCTGCTCGAAATCCCGCCGGTTCTTCTCTTCACGGTCCATCGTGCAGCCTCCCTCGCCGATTGCACAGGGGAGATTCTACGCCGCGAGCGCGCCCCGAGCCGCCCCCGGAGATCACGGGAGGAGCAGCAGGGCGGAGAGCGCGCCGACGGCGGCTCCCGCGAGGGACTGGGGGAGGGTGTGCGCCCGGAGCGCGACGCGCGCCCAGACGACGAGCGCGAGGACCAGCAGGAAGGCGAGGCCGGGCAGGCCGAGCAGGAGCGGTCCGGCGACGGCGGCGTGTCCGGCGACCGTGCAGTGCGCGCTCGCCTTCCAGAAGAGCGTCAGAAGGGCGACGGCGGCGGCGGCGAGGCCCATCGAGAGGGTTAGCAGAAAGAGGGCCCGCGGCGCGCCGAGCAGGGACAGAGCGAGCAGCAGGGCGACGAAGGCGCAGAGCAGGAAGACGGCGGGCACGAGGCGTTCGGCGCGCGTCGAGATCCAGAAATCCCCTACCCTGCTCCGGCGCCGCATCAGCAGCACGTAGCCGGCGACCGCGCCCGCCGCGAGCAGCTCCAGCGCCAGATAGCCGGGCGCCGCTACCGCCCCGGCCCGCGTGAAGGCGACGAAGGCGTAGAGCGCCGTAAAGATGGCGAAGGGGCTGAGCGCGTCCGTGAGCAGGCTGGCGAGCTTTGGCGCGTTCACGAGGAGTAGAATCTAGCACGTGCCGTCGCCCCCCACACCCGATCCCGAGACCCGAGCTCTCTGGCACGAACTGGCTCGGCTCTACGCAGCGGTCGCCGGAAGCGGCCGGCGGGCGACGCGGCTCGGGTTCGTGGTCCTCTGCGGCGCGGGTGCGCTGGTGCTGCTCTCGGCGCCGCTCTTCGGGACGGCATGGGCGGGCCCGTTCGCCGCGGTCATCCCCGTGGCGGCGGGCCTGCTGGCGGGCGGTGGCGCCCACCTGCGCGAGCGGGCGAGGCTGCGCAGGCGGCTCTCGGAGGTCGGGGGCGCGCTCGAAGCCCGGGGGGCAGACCCGGATCGCCCGACGAAAGACGGGCTCGGGGCATACACGGATGAGCACCTCATCCTGCTGCGCTCCCGGTACGAACTGCTGCGCCTGCGCGGGGCCAAGCGCTCGGCGCGGCTCTTTGAGGAGACCTTCGGCTTCCTGGAGGAAGACCCGTTTGAGACCGGGCCGCTCAACGCGACGCCCGGCACCGAGAAGATGCGGCTGCTGCGAGAGAGGTGGGAGCGCAGGATCTCCTCCCGACGCCAGCGGGAGATCGAACCGCCCGCGCTCAGCCCGCGGGAGGACGCCCTCTACGAAATCTTTCCGAGAGGCGGTGGAGAGACGGAGTTGGAGGCGCGGTTGGGGTATCTGGAGATCTCGCGCAATCTCATCCGGGAGCGCTACGGCGGCAAAGGCGTGAAAGTCCCCGAGGAGATCAGGGAGCGGGTGGCGCGAGACCTCCGGGAGTACGAAGCGCTCGCCGGAGAGATCAGCCGAAGAGAAGCCCGGCGACGGTGACGGTCAACCAGATCAGGGCCACCCCCACAGGCAGGAAGGCGACCAGGGCCGACACCACCGCCGTCAGGAACGAGGTGCGGTAGACGAAGCGGATGCCCAGGCCCATCAGCACCATCAGGGCATAGGTCGTGGCGAACGCCCCCACAGCAGGTATGGGGGCCAGGATCATGACGCCGAAAGCGTAGGCGGCCATGCGGTAGAGCTGGCGGAAGGTCGCCACCTTACCGACGAAGGTCCTCACCGAGAGCAGATAGACCGCAGCGACGACGGCCACCGCCAACGGGGAGAGCATCGCGTAGAGCACAGCCTGAAGCGCCGTCAGCCCGATCTCTCGCAAGCCCGCCTCTCCAAAGACCAGGCCGGCCGCTATCGCCGCCGCTGCAGCGAGCCCCGCGCTCACCGCGCCGATGAGCAGCACGAAGAGCGTCGGCTCTCTCAAAGGACCGTCGGCGTAGAAGTTCAGGTAGAAGCGCCTCGGAGAGAGGAAGATCTCCCGCAGCACCGTCATGGCGCTCTGGAGGGGGTTCTTCGGGTCGAACTCCGGGGACGCTGTCGTCTGCACGAGCGAGATTATATACAGAGTATACAGAGCGGCGAAGGATAATCCTTGTCAATCGGGGGGACGGGAAATAGACTAAGAATCCAAGACGCGGCGGAAGGATGCCGTAGACGTGTTCAGGTTGTACGTGGTCCTCATATTGGCTGCCGAACTAGCCGCCCTGACCCTGATCCGGCCGCTCGTGCCGGACCTCGTAGTCTACCTGCTCGCGCCCCTGGTGCCGCTCACGCTGGTAGCCGCAATCATCCTGCACTCACGCCCCGCCGCGCTCTCCTACAGGAGCTGGCGCCTCTCGCCCGAGCGGATCGTGAAGTATCGGGAGACCTGCGAAAAGACCATCTCTCCGGAGGAGATCTCGCGCTCCATCGTCGAGCGGGCGACGGAGATCAGGCGCGCCCTCTCCGGGTCGCCTTCGGAGGTGCAGATCGAGATGTGCGCTCTCGGCTACAGGGCCTGCGCAAACGACATGATCACGCTGACGCACATGATCAACGAGGAGTATCCTCGCGCCGGCTTTCTGCGGCGCCTGAAGCTCAGGCGGGCCCGAGGCCGCGCCACCGACGCCCTTGCCTCCGCCCGCAGGGCCCTGCCCCCCGGCGCTCTGCGCGCCACCCGCCAGGAGCAGCAGTAGCGCCCTCGTCCTTCTGCTGCCGGTCCTCGCATATCGGCCGCGTGATGTAGCCGGCCGCTGCAGGCCCGGAAACTATACGGCGACTATCTCCCTGACTTCCGGCACCTCGCGCCGGATAAGACTCTCTATGGCGTAGGCGAAGTCGAGCTGGGAGAGCGGGCATCCGCTGCAGGCGCCCAGCATCTGGATGCTGACCGAGCCGGTCCTCTCGTCCACGGCGACGACCCGCGCATCTCCCCCGTCGGCCTGCATCGCCGGGCGCACCTTGTCGAGCGCCGCCTCGACCCGGCTCCTCATGTCCCGGTGCACGTCCATCCTCTACGCGATTATATAGGAGCCGGGAGAAAAGACCGGCCGGTAGTACAATGCGCCGGAGAGTGAGAGAAGGAGCCGGATGAACGCCGAGAAGACCCTGCTCGTCATAGCCGCCCCCGAGCACGACGCCGACGCCTATCACCTCTCGGGGTTTCTGGCGCCGGACCCGGTGATCTTCGTGCGCGCCGCCGGCGAGAGGCACCTCGCCGTCTCCTCCCTGGAGTACGGGCGCGCGAAAAAGCACGCCCCCGTGGACGGGCTCCACTCCTTCGAGGAGCTGAAGTTCAACGAGCTGGCCCGCGAGCTGAAGAGCGGCGCCCGCGCCTTCGGGGCCGCCGCCGCGAGCCTCCTGAAGAAGCTGGGTGCGGAGGGCTCTCCGGTGACCGTGCCGCCCACGCTCGGGATCGGGTACGCGGACGAGATCCGGGCTCGCGGCTTCATCTTGGAGCCGGACGGCAGGCTCTTCGCCTCCCTGCGCCGCGCGAAGACCGCCGAAGAGGTCTCTCACATCGAGGCGACCCAGAGGGCGGTAGAAGAGGCCGTCTATCACGCCGTCGAGGTGCTGAGAGAGGCGGAGGTCGAAAAGAGCGGCACCCTGCTCTGGCGCGGCGAGACGCTCACGAGCGAGGTGCTGCGCTCGGAGATAGACGTAGCGCTCCTGAGGCGCGGCTGCGCCGCCGAGGGCACGATCGCCGCCGGCGGCGCGCAGGCCGCCGACCCGCACGAGAGGGGCAGCGGCCCCTTGAGGGCCGGGGAGACGATCATCGTGGACGTCTTCCCTCGCGACCAGAGGAGCCGCTACTACGCGGACATGACCCGCACCTTCGTCAGGGGCGAGCCGCCGGAGGAGGCGCGGAGGATGTACGCAGCCGTGCTGGAGGCCCAGGAGGCGGCGCTCGCCA
>JBFLXF010000166.1:0-5696 GCA_040757515.1 Actinomycetota bacterium | reverse complement strand
TCTCGCCGTCACGTGAGAGCGTGAACCCCGCATGAGCGAGCACCGTCCCCGCGATCGCGAGCAGCCAGGCCAGGAGCCCGAAGGCCAGAACGAGCAGCAAGACCCCGGCGGCCGTACGTGGAGCGTAGTTCTCGAACAGGCGCCGGGCGAGATCCTCGGAGACCAGATCGTCGAAGAACTGAGAAGCGACCGCGACTACCGAGAGAGCCACCCCGATCTGACCGCTCGTCGCGCCCGCGACCAGCAGCTCCCGGGTCGAGAGACGCCGCAGGAGCTCTGGACCGGCTTCCTCTTCGGCCTCGACGGGCTCGCGGGCGCCCCCGATCTCGCGCCGCAGCTCTTCGGCGGCCGAAAGGCCGAGCGCCGCCAGCGAGGCGTCGGGGTCGCTGGATCCTCCTCCGGCGGTCTCTATGCGCACCTCGACGACGCCGAAGAGGCGCTGTACTATCCCCTGCACCGTATCCACGGATTGGACGTGATCGAGAGGTATCGTCCGCTCGCTTCTGTGCAGGATGCCCCGTCTCAGATGGAAGGCGCCGCCGTAGACCCCGTAGGTAGTCGCCCGCCAGGAGAGAAAACCCCACATCGCGGCGAGCGCGGCGGCGGCGAGACCGACCAGGACGAGAGCTATGGTTTCAGGGCCGAAGCCCCGGCTCGCCAGAAAGGCTATACCCGGTATGACTGCGGCGCTCAGGGCACGCCGGACGGTCTTTACGCCTTCGATCACCATGGCCGCCGGGTGCAGGCGACGCTCAGAGCTCATCCTGCTCCCGGGTGAGGGCGGCGATGCGGTCGCGCACCTCGGCGGCGACCGCGGTGGAGAGCTCCGGGATCTCGTTCGCCCCCGCCGCGGTGTAGAAGACGACCGAGGAGAGCCCGAAGAGGCGCTGCAAGGGGCCGGTGCGGGTGTCCACGTGCTGGATGCGCGCCAGCGGCACGAGCGTGCGGCTCACCCAAACGAAGCCCCGCTGCAGATCCACCTCATCCTCCCGGATCTCGTAACGCCACATCCGCCACCGCAGCGCAGGCGTCACCCCGACGAAGAGCACAAAGAGCAACAGGGCGGCCACAACCGGCAACGCCGCAACGGGAAGACCGGCTCCGCCGAACCGCAGCATCGCCCAGCTCGCGAATCCGGCCACCACAATCAGGGGCAGCGTCCCGATCGCGCCCGAGACGCGCCAGAGCGTTTTCGCGCGAGGGTCGAGTCTCTCTGACGGCTCGGCCTTCAAGCCCTCGCGGCGAGAGGGATAGCCGGGCGACCGCGCAGATCCTTGGCGGCGAGTTGGCCGCAGGCGGCGTCTATATCCTGACCCCGGCTCGGCCTGAGCGTTGCCGAGAGCCCTAGTTTCCGTGCGCGCCGCAGAAACGCTCGCGCCTCGCGCTTCGAGGTCGCCGAGAAGCCGGTGTCCGTCCAGTTGAAACGCAGGAGGTTCAGGTGGTAGAGCGGGTGGTCCAGAAGCTCAGCAAGGGCCTCGGCGTGGCGCATCCGATCGTTGACCCCGGCCAGCAGCGTGTACTCAAAGAAGAGCTTGCGACGCGTCCTCTCCACGTAGTAGCGGGCGGCGTCCATCAGCTCGGCTAAGGAGTGCCGGGCGGCGACGGGCATGATCTCGCGCCGCTCATCCTCGAAGGGGTTGTGCAACGAGATCGCCAGATGGAACTGCTCCGGCTCGTCGGCGAAGCGCCTGATCTTCTCCGTGAGCCCGCTGGTCGAGACGGCGATGTGGCGCGCCGCCAGGCCGAACCCCTCCGGGTCGTTGAGCACCCTGAGCGCCTCCAGCGTTGCGCCGTAGTTGAGAAACGGCTCGCCCATCCCCATGACGACGACGTTGGAGACTCTCTCCGGAGCGATGTCGCGGGCGGCGACGAAGACCTGCTCGGCGATCTCACGCGCCCTCAGGTTGCGCTTTATGCCGAGTAATCCCGTGGCGCAGAACCTGCAGGCCATCGGGCAGCCGACCTGTGTGGAGATGCAGACGGTGCGCCTGTTCTTCTCCGGGATCATGACCGTCTCTATGGCGTGCCCGTCGCGGGTGTAGAAGAGGTACTTGCGCGTCCCGTCGGGCGCCCGCGAGATGCGCCGCAGATCCAGAACCGCCGCGGGCGCCCGCTCGTTGAGTGCCGCTCTGAGTCCTTTGGGCAGGCTCGTCGCCTCATCCCAGTCGCGCACGAGCGAGCCGCCGAGGGCGGCGTAGGCCTGTCTCAAGCGGTAGGCGGGCTCGCTCCGCTCCTCGAGCACGGCCGCGATCTCCGGCAGGAAACTTGCTGCGTCCATCCGGGAGATTATACCGGCGGGCGGTAGAGAGGTTGATGCGGCGGTAGAATCATCGGGGTGAGCGTCCTGGATCTCTTCATCGGCGTATTCGTGCTGCTGGTCGTGCTGCGAGGCGTCCGCACGGGCTTTCTGGCGGGCGCGTTCTCGCTTGCGGGCGCCGTAGTGGGCGCCTCTCTGGGCTCCCGGCTGGCACCTGCACTCCTGCCGGAGGAAGGCAACCCGCTCTACGGGGCCGGGATAACGCTGGCGAGCATCGTAGCCTTCGCTCTGCTCGGCGAGGTACTGGCCCGGACCGTGGGAGGCGCGCTCAGACGCAGGCTCCCGGGATCGAGAACACAGGCCCTCGACGGGCTCGCTGGCGGGCTCTTGGGGCTCGCGCTCTCGCTGACGCTGGTGTGGGTCGTGGGCATCTTCGCCCTGCAGTCGCCGGTGCTCTCCGGGATACACCCGGCGGTGGAGCGCTCGCGCATCCTCGCGGAGCTCAACGAGCGGATGCCCTCCGAGCTGCTGACCGAGGCGGTGTCGAAGCTCGACCCCATCCCTCAGATCAAAGGCCCGAACGCGGAGGTCGCCGACCCCAGCGAGGGCATCGCGGGCGACCCGGAGGTTCTCGCGGCTGCCTCCCGGACGGTGCGGGTCAGCGGCATCGCTTGCGGATACGGCGTAGAGGGCTCCGGCTGGGTCGCCGCGCCCAACTTGGTGGTAACCAACGCTCACGTCGTCGCGGGCGAGACGGTGACGCACGTGCAGCCCGAGGGCGCAGGACCGCACCGGCGGGCCAGGGTCGTCGTCTTCGACGCGCGCAACGACATAGCGGTGCTGCGGGTCAGGAACCTGGGACTCGCCCCGCTCCCGATGGCCCAGCCCGAGTTCGGGGAACCGGCGGCGGTGCTCGGCTTCCCGGAGAACGGGCCGCTCAAGCTCCAACCCGCCAGAACGGGCAGCACGCGGCGCGTCATCTCTTCGGACGCCTACAACCGGGGTCCCGTCGAGCGTATCGTGACCAGCTTCCGCGGCCACGTCAGGCCGGGGAACTCCGGAGGCCCGGTCGTCAACGCCGACGGCGAGGTCGTCGCCACAATCTTCGCCAGCCGCGCCGACTCCAGCGACTCCGGCTACGGGGTCCCCTCCCAGATCGTGAGCCGCCACGTCGAACGGGCCGCCGAGCGCAAGGCTCCCGTGAGCACCGGCGAGTGCGCGAATTAGCAGGCTCTCGTCCATCGGCCTCAGAGATCGGCAGGCATCGCGGACCGCGTCCGCGGCGTTTGTGTCGGAGACCTGATGGCCAGCACACCGCGAGGCTCCCGACTGGGGTCACGGGCCATCGTCCGGCCTGGCTGACGGCCGAAAGCTAATCCGTCTCCTCGCGTAAGATCTTCTCGAGTGCCAACCTGCTCCGGTTAAGCTCGGCCTCCACGGTAGCGAGGCGCGCCAGGGTGCTCTCGCCAAACCGGTCACGCTCGATCTCCCGGGCCACAGCGGAGGCGGCCTCCTCTATGGCGCCGATGGCGCTCTCCAGGAGCAGCATGTCTCTCTCTTCCATGTGGCGGATACTACTATGCAGGGCAAGTCCTGTGTCCCGCTTGCGCTGGCTCTATGGCCGGGATCTCCCATGAGGCTGGTGTGAGGACTCGCGCGGCGGCTCGGGGAGATACTCTCCGGAGGTCGCGGCGCTCCGCGAGCTGGACGTCCGCGGCCCGGCGCGGAGGAGCTGCGCGACGGCACCCGGGCGTCTGCATCGCAGACGCCCGCCGCTACGTTCCGGCGGTGTGCCGTCTACCGAAAGCCGGAACGCCCTCGATGCGAGACCCGGCCACACCTGCGGGTAACTCCGGGGCCGAGCGTAGTACCCGCGTCTCGGGATCCGGCTCGACGCCGAGCACGGCGCGCACGAGGAGCGGCACCGCGGCGGCGGCCCACGCCTGCGGACTGCACGAGCTCGGGTACTCGACCGGGGCCTCGCCCGGCTTCCGCCGATGTCCGCCGAAGACCTCGGGCAGACGATACTCGAAGCGTTCCGCCGCCTCGACGAGCGCGGCCGC
This sequence comes from Actinomycetota bacterium, assembly GCA_040757515.1. Classification (GTDB taxonomy): domain Bacteria; phylum Actinomycetota; class Rubrobacteria; order Rubrobacterales; family Rubrobacteraceae; genus JBFLXF01. Next base: position 1,376 of record JBFLXF010000166.1, on the reverse strand, counting down.
CACACGAGCCGCCTCCTCCCGAAAGCCGTAGCGCATCAAGCCGCAGGCGATGAGGGCGTTATCGTGGGGCCAGACGGAACCGTTGTGGTAGGAGAGGGGATCGTAGCCGCCCTCTCCTGCGGCCATGGTCCTTATGCCCCAGCCGGAGAACATCTCCTCGGAGAGCAGCCTCCGCGCGACGGAACGGGCCTTCTCCTCGGGCACGATGCCACTCCAGAGCAGGTGCCCGGCGTTGGAGGTTGCGGAGTCCACCCTCCGGCCCTCCCAGTCGAGGGCGAGCGCGTAGTATCCCCTCTCCTCCATCCAGTAGGCGCGATCGAAGCGCTCTCTCAGACTCCCGGCCTCTCCCCGGAGCCTCTCGGCGAGCGCTGCGTCGCCCCAGACTCTCTCCGCGAGGCGCGCGGTACGGAGTAAGGCGTCGTAAGCGTAGCCCTGGACCTCGCAAGGGGCTATTCTGCCTTCGGCCCGGCGCCCGTCGCGGAAGAGCATGGAGCCGTCCGAGTCCTTCCATCCGTGGTTCCTGAGGCCCGCCGGAGAGCGGCTCTCGTAGGCGATGAAACTATCCGCCGTCCTGTCGGCGTGAAAGAGGATCCAGTCCAGGCACCGGCGCGCCGGCGCCTCCATCTCGCGGACGAAGGCGTCGTCCGCGGTCCAGCGCCAGAGCTCCTCGAGCAGGACGAGGAAGAGCGGGGTGGCATCGGCGGTGCCGTAGTAGGGGGTCTGGGGGACCTCCCCGAAGAAGGCCAGCTCGCCGCGCCGGAGCTCGTGGGGGATCTTGCCGGGCTCGGCGTCGGTGTAGTCGTCCCTCCCCGCCGCCTGCCACCGGGAGAGCGCCCGCAGCACGTTCCGCGCGGGCTCGGGGGAGAGGATCATGGCTCCGTACGCGGTGACGAGCGCGTCCCGCCCGAAGAGGGCCATGTACCACGGCGCGCCCGCCGCGGGCACCAAAAGCCCCTCCCCCGCGTCGAAGGTGAGCGCCTCGAGGTCCTCGACGCTCCGTTCCCAGCTTCTTCGCAGCGCCGCCCGATCCGTCTCCAGCACCGGTGCCCCGGCATACAGCTCCCCGCGCCGCTCCGCAGAACGTACCTTCTCGCCGCCCTCCTCGAGCGACACCCAGACGCGCACCACCCTCCTCTCCCCCGCCCCGAGCCGGAGATCCAGGACCACCCTCCCCCGCTCCAAGGAAGGCTCCGCACCCTCCGCAGCGACACGCACCTCCGTACCCCGCGAGAAGCCGCCGCGCCGGTAGAGGTAGCGCAGCGCCCCCTCCCGGACCTCCTCCACGACCTCGCCGCGACCCGTCCTCCCGGCGAAGCCGCGCACCACAAAGACGTCCTCGAAGTCCGCGCCCAGCAGGAATGAGAGGCGCGCCTCAA
>JBFLXF010000165.1:0-5699 GCA_040757515.1 Actinomycetota bacterium | reverse complement strand
CCATCTCGTTCATGTCTACTCCGTAGATGCACCGCTTGAGCACCATACGCTTGAGGAGGTTCGCGTCCGAGAGCTGCTCGTCGGTGGCCGAGGCCCCGTAGGCGTCGAGGCTCTCCCGGATCTCCGCCCGCAACTCCGCCAGCTCCTCCACCACCGGCTCCGCGTCGAGCTCCGAGATGATCCGGCTGAACTCATCCGTCAGATAATCAACCGCCGCGACCAAGAAGTGCCCGCTCCCCATCGCCGGGTCCAGCACCTTCACGTCCAGCAGTGTCTTCAACGGCTCCATCTTCCGCAGTTCGTGAGCGATGTAGTCGTCGTTCTTGCGCATTCGGCGGAGATCGCTCCGCAGCCTCGCTATCTCCGCAAGCCGGGACTCCAGCGCCTCCCGCCGCTCCTCGACCAGCGGCCCTAAAGTGTTCCGGACTATGTAGTCCACGATGTAGCGCGGCGTGTAGTAGGTCCCCGTCGCCTTGCGCTCCTTCTTGTCGTTGACGAGGTAGGGATCTCCCTTCTTCACGCTCCCGAGGACCTTCTTTTTCTTCTGCGAGCCCTTCGGCACGTAGACCTCTTTGCCCTTCTCCTTCACGACCACCAGGTCCTCGTCGGCGATCCTCAGCGAGAACTCCAGCAGCCCCTCGTAGACGCTCCCGAGCTCCCGCACCCCGATAAACCCGTAGTCCACGAAGCGCCGCTCGCCGCCCTCGACCTCCTGCCTGCTCAGCTCGTCCAGCGCCGGGGCCAGGTGCCGGTCGGATACCCGGTGCGTCCCGAGGAACTCGTGGCTGCCCGCGTCCTGGAAGAGGCCCCCGTTGTACGGCGGCACGTTCAAGTCCCTGCTACCCTCGTCCACGATCCGGAACAGGCTCTCCAGCCGCTCCCATATCACGTAAGACTTGTCGGAGAACTTCTCGCCCTCGTCCACGCCTTTAGCCACGTCCTTTTTCAGGCGCGTGATGCTGTGTACGCCATAGCCGAGCCGGTCCTTGTGTGGCAGCAGGTCCCTTGCCTCCGCGTAGAGCAGGAACAGCAGCCGGTACAGAAGCGCCAGCGTGCCCCGGTAGGTCTTCTTCAGAACCTCCTCGTCCACCGGCTGGTCCGTCTCCCGCTCGTGGTACTCCAGAAAGCCCGTCGCGAGCCGGGCGAAGAGCTTCTCGAAGACCACCTTTTTGAGGTTGTTACCGACCCGGACCGCGTAGTCGTTGGATCCTTCGCGCACCCGATCGAGGAAGCTCTTGCCTTCGGCGCCCTTCGGCAAGAAGGCGTCCCGCCGGAAGAACAGGTAGAAGCGGCGGAAGTCCTCCTCGCTCTCCAGGGCCCGCACCAGGTCCACCGAGTAGTAGCGCTTCGTCATCCCCGGAGCGCCCCCGTGATACAGACGCCACTCCGACCCGTTCGTCAGGATGCCCCAGGAGAGCCCCGTCTCCTGGAGGTAGCGCGCGAGCTGCATCTCCGGCGAGGACTTCTGGCTGGCCGTCGCCTCGTTATCCTTATCGTCCCTCTTCGTGTAAACGTCCAGGTTCCGGCCCCAGTACTTGCCCTCCGCCACCGCCAGCGACGTCGCATAGAGCTTCGTCGGGTCCCCCTGGACCTGTAAAGCCTCATCCTTCGCCCTGGCGTCTCCGAACAGCGCATAGTCCGGCCTGGATCCGTCCCTCGCTCTCGTCTGCTTCACGAAAGCGTGCCCCAGGACCTCCAGCGCCTCATCCAGGAACTCGTTCTCCGTCTGCGCCTCATTCAGCCCATCCAGATATTCCTTCTTCGACTCATAGAGCCCCCGCAGCCTCTCGCGAGCCTGCGAAACATCTTCTCTCCACTCGGGGTACTGGCCGGGGTCCGTGAGCCGGTACTCCAGGTAATCATCGGAGAAGAGCCCCTTGTTCTGGTAAGCCTGCCGCTCTTCCTCCGGGTGCAGGATAAGCTCCCTCACCCGCTCGCTCACCTCGTAAGGGTCTTCTGCTCCCACGGCCCGCACGTTCGGCAGCAACCGGATGACCTCTGCCTTGCTCAACTCTGCCTGCGCACCTTCGCCTTCCGCCGTCGTATGCAACGCGACGAACCGCCCGCCGCCCCGATCCATCAGCAGCAGCGCCTCATCTCCCGCCTTCTTCAAGGCGCTCTTGATCCTGGACATGGGAAGGGTAGAGGGGAGGTGCTCAGCGTAGTAGACGCGGAAGAGGCCATCGTGATCCACGAGGAGTCGCGTGCGGGCGCCGTCCGGCAGGCCAAGCGCGCTCGGGAGGACGGGCTGATCCCGGACCTCTACGCCCGCCTCGCGCAGCACCTCAACCATAGCCTGATAATTCACGCTCGTCCTCCTCCGACAGCTACGCCAGCACCCCTCCCTGATACATGAATTAGTTTCCCATTGTACCGACGCGCCTCTTCACGCGCGATCCAGGATGCCGTCGCCGTAACGAATGCATTAGCAGCGATTCACTGCGGAAAGACGACGTGGAGCCCCGGCGCCTGGGGGAAGTGTACGCGCGGCTAGGATCACGGCACCCACACAGAATTTCTGCAAGGTACGGGTTGCAGCGTACGTCTGCGGGACCGGGAGAGATGCGTTTCGCCTACCTACTGTTGCCTTACGGACCCGTCGGGCCCCAGGTAGCGGTAGAGCGTGGCGCGGGACACTCCCACCGCCTCGCACACCTCCCCCACCGGTATCTCGCGGTTCTTGAGCATCGAGGATGCCAGGGCGATCTTCTTCTCGTCCATCGCTCGCTTGCGCCCGCCCTTCCGGCCCCGGGCCCGCGCCGCCTCTAACCCGGCCATCGTGCGCTCCCGGATCAGGTCCCGCTCGAATTCGGCAACGCTGGCGAAGACTTGGAACACCAGCTTCCCTCCCGGCGTGGTGGTGTCCAAAGACTCCCGTAAGGAGACGAACTCCACGCCCCGCTCTTGCAGCTCGTTGACCAGGTCTATCAGCTCCCGCAAGCTACGCCCGAGCCGGTCGAGCTTCCACACCACGAGGGTATCCCCCGGTCGGCAGTAGTCGAGCGCCGCCCGCAACTCCGGCCGGTCGGCCTTGCGGCTGCTGATCTGCTCCTCGAAGATCCTCTCGCAACCGAAGGCTTCTAGCTCTTGTCTCTGCAGCTCCGGGTTCTGATCCTTCTTGGAGGTGCGGATGTAGCCCACCTTCATCGGTCTTCATCCTCCTTTCGTCCGTCCCCGGGTTCGCTCCCGGCGATCGGACGCGCCGCCCGGCGTTCCTCTTCGATGACCCGCGAGAGTTCGGGTAGGAAGGCGGGGATGAGTTCCGTGGCCGTCCGATGCACGATGGCGCGGTCCGCGCGGGCGTAGCCGTGCACGAACCGGTCCCTCATCCCGGCCATCCTCTTCCACGGCAGGCCGGGATGGCGCTCTCTCACCTCCCGGGGGACGCGCTCTGCGGCCTCCCCAACGATCTGAAGCGCCCGTTCCACCGCGAACGCCGTACGGGCGTCGCCCTCGAACTCCTCCAGGCTCATGCCCTCGGCGAAACCCGCCGCGAGCTCCATGGCCTCTCGCACCTCCTCGAGGAGCTCGAGCGGGTCCGCGCCTCCCGCACCCTCCCTCACACCGGGACGACTTCGCTCAGAACCCGCTTCTCGACGTTGCCCCCGAGAGAGTCCCTCGACACCAGTTCCACCTCGACCCCGAGCAGCTCGCCCAGGTACTCCTCGAGGTCCATGAAGACGAAGAGATCTGGCGTCTTTCGGAACCCCACGAGCACGTCCAGATCCGAGCCTTCCTCCCCCTGTCCGCGGGCGTAGGAGCCGAAGACCCCGACGGATTCGACCCCGAAGCGCTCCTTGATCTCCGGCAGGTGCCGCCTCAACACCGAGACGAACCCCTCCAGGCTCCTCTCGCCGGCCGCAGAGCGCGTCCCCCCATCGTCGCCACCGACCTGCCCGTGGAGGTAGCGGTCGTGGTTTGTAGAACCGTCTCGCACGCCATCGCGCGCGGGATTTTGCCCCAGAGCGAGTATGGGGTCTTCCGCATCGGCCGCTCTCGTCCGGGACTCCCCGGCCTCGGCGGCGGGCTCAACCAAAAGCCTCCCCCCTCCTCGGTGATCTCCACCTCCTCAGAGCCCAGCCTGTCCGCCAACCCTTTGGGTATCAAAAGCCCCTCTTTTGTAACCTTCGCCCTCATCGTTGAGTCCATCTCTCCGTACTCCGGCTCCTCTGTATAGCTATTGGCTCACAACCCAACCACCCTTGCCGGTTTCGGAGCGTAGTTTCAGAGACATGAGCTATAGTGGCCTAGGTCTTCGCGGTCGAACTGAAATAGCTCTTTCAGCAATTCGTTGAGCTTCTCGTATGCTTGAGTCACGTCATCCTCGCGTTGAAGTCCTGGATGTCTACGATGCCCTGCAACGGCGGGTTCTCTTGATACGCTCCTCACAGCATCCGTCAGGTGCTGCTAGATACCCGGAACAGAATACTCTCTTATCTTCAGCCATCGAGCCTACGGGGGGATATAGAAGCGGACCATCCTCCGGTCGCCCTCGACTATCTCGGCGGCCAGAGCCTCGTCGCCCAGCTCCTCGGCGTACCGCCGAATCTCGTCCTCGAAGACATCAGAGATCCTCTTCAAGAAGATGAGGGGGGAGAATGTAGTCCTTAAACTTCGGAGCGTCCACAGGACACCGAATAGCACTGGCCGCCTCCCACAACCAGCCTTCAAGCGTCGAGACATCCAGCTTACCCCGTGAATCCTTCGCCACCGACGTCCCTCCTCAACCCGACACGGTTTCAGTTCCTGCCCAGTCTGCAATGGTACCTGAATCGGGAGCCTCCCTCCACGCGAGACGCGCTTCCCCACAAAACACCCTCCGAGGCTACTTCGCGTCTTGATCTCGTTACGATTGTGATGTAATTTCGTTTGATATATGAATGATTTTTGTAGCTTCGGATGGCTGGGAACATGGAAGCAGATACCGAAAAGCTCAAGCGGCTGAGGCAGGAGAAGGTGCTCTCCCAGAGGGAGCTTGCCCGGCTTGCTGGGGTGACCCACTCTACAGTGTGGCGGCTTGAGAACGGGTTTCGCGAAGCGCATCCGAAGACCATCCGCAGGCTATCTAAAGCTCTTGGGATAGCGCCCAGCGAACTCGTGAAAAAGGAGGAATAAGGGATGGCGAGAAAACGCGGCAACGGGGAAGGTTCGATCTACAAACACCGCCGCAATGGAAAGGTTGTGGGATACCGGGGAGCCTATTTCGTCTACACGGCGGACGGCCCGAAGCGCCGCTATGTTAATGGCAAGGATCGTGAGGAAGTACGCCAGAAGCTAACGAAGGCCATGGCTGATCGCGACAGCGGTATCGTGGTAGATGACAAAAATCTCAGCGTTGGAGAGTACTTAGACCGCTGGCTCTTTGACTGCGTACGCGGCACAGTAAGAGAGTCCACGTTCTCAAGAGATGAGTACTTGATTCGAAACCACATCAAGCCCGCGCTCGGAAGAATCCGGTTGAAGAACCTGAACGCCCTCCACCTCCAGAGCTTCTACCGGTGCCGCTTGGACTCCGGGCTTTCCGGCTCGACGGTGCAGAAGATACACCACGTTCTACACAAGGCCCTCGCCCAGGCCGTGAAGTGGGATCTGATACCCCGTAACCCGGCGGGTGCCGTTAAGGCTCCCAGCCCCTCGAAGAAGGAGATGCACCCTCTCTCCGCAGACGAGGCCCGGCGACTGCTTGAAGCTGCCCGGGG